>JAUXFS010000332.1 GCA_030622775.1 Rhodospirillales bacterium
CTAAGACCGCTTGGCCTCCGACTTACGGCGCCACCCTCGGCTATACCGGACCCGGCGGGCCGGGAGACGGCACCGACACGGTCAGCGACGTCGAGTGGTTCGTGTTCCAGGACGCGACCTTGAGCTTGGCGGAGCTGCTTTCGGGAGATCCCGGCACACCCCCTCCCCCGCCTCCTCCCCCGGCCAACGGCGATCCCAACGCCGCCGACGACACCGCCACCACCGCCGAGGACCAATCGGTCACCATCGCCGTGCGCGCCAACGATACCGACCCGGACGGCGACGCGCTGTCGATTTCGGCGGTGACCCAGGGCGCCTCCGGACAGGTGACCGTCAACGCCGACGGCACCGTCACCTACACCCCCGACGCCGACTTCAACGGCAACGACGGCTTCACCTACACGATCGCCGACGGCCGCGGCGGCGGCGACACCGCGACGGTGACGGTGACGGTCGACCCGGTGAACGACGCGCCGATCGCCGTCGACGACGGCGCCACCACCGACCAGGGCCAATCGCTGATCCTGTCGCCGCTCGCCAACGACAGCGATCCCGACGGCGATCCGCTGCAAGTGGTCTCGGTGACCGGCGCGACCGGCGGCGGCGTCCGGATCAACGCAAACGGCACCGTCACCTACACCCCCGATGCCGGCTTCACCGGCGTCGACACCCTGACCTACACCGTCGGCGATCCGGGCGGCGCGCAAGACTCGGCATCGATCACCATTCGGGTCGATCCCGTCGACCCCGTCGGCGAGCCCGATCCCCCTCCCCCCGACAACGACGACCCGCCGGCGACCCTCACCGGCACCGAAGGCGGCGACAACCTTACCGGCACCGCCAGCGACGACGTCATCGACGGCTTGGGCGGCGACGACGTCCTCCAGGGCCGCGCCGGCAACGACGTGATCCGCGGCGGCGCCGGCGACGACAAGATCTGGGGCGACTACAAGGGCAACAACGGCGCCCCCAGCGGCGACGACACCCTGATCGGCGGCGACGGCAACGACAGCATCCTCGGCCAGAAGGGCAATGACGTGATTTCCGGCGGCGCCGGCGACGACACCCTCAAGGGTCAGGCCGGCGGCGACGAGATCGACGGCGGCGCCGGCGACGACTCGCTCAACGGCGGCGGCGGCGGCGACCGCTTCGTCTTCGCCGCCGGCTTCGGCCGCGACACCATCGCCGACTTCGGCAGGGGCGCCGACACCCTCGACCTCACCGCCTTCGCCATCGCCGACTTCGCCGCGATCGACGACGACGGCGGCGGCCGGATCGTGACCGGCGGAGGCGGCGCCGCGTTCACCGCCACCATCGGCTCGAATACCGTCCTCGACTTCGGCAACGGCAACGTCCTCACCCTCCAGGGCGCCGCGACCCTCGACGCCGACGCGTTCGAGCTGGGATGACGGGGGCACCTGGCGTCGGTGCGGTCACAACGGCGCGGCGCCGGCGCGAAGTTACGGCCCTCTCGCATGGACGTGGCGCACGTTTGCCCTCGCCCTCCCGCTACGCGGGCCCCTCCCTCTCCCACTCCGTGGGCGAGGGTGTCGTCGGCAAAAACCGCCCCTCCTACCAACCTGTGTCGATATTTAGCCCTCGCCCCCGCGGCGGGGGAGAGGGTTGGGTGAGGGGGAGAAAGTTTAGTGAGGGGGAAGGCATTGCCGCGCTCCAAGCGAGCCCAACCCGATGACCCCTGGCATCACCCGCCGAGCGTCCCCAAGTTCGGTGCTTGAACACGAACTTCGGCAACGGGGTGAGGACATGTGGCCCGATCGCAGACTGCTGGATCTCCTCGGTATCGAGCTGCCGATCATTCAGGCGCCGATGGCGGGGGCGAACGGCTCGGCGATGGCGATCGCGGTCGCCGAGGCCGGCGGTCTCGGCTCGCTGCCCTGCGCCATGCTCGACGCCGCCCGGGTGCGCGCCGAGATCGGCGTCATCCGCCAGGGCACGGCGAAGCCGATCAACATCAACTTCTTCTGTCATCCGCCAGCGAACCCGGACCCCGGACGCGACGTGGCGTGGAAGGCGCGCCTGGCGCCGTACTACGCCGAATTCGGTCTCGATCCCGCGGCCCCCGCGCCCACGGTCAACCGCGCCCCGTTCGACGCGGCGATGTGCGAGATCGTCGAGGAGCTCAAGCCCGAGGTGGTGAGCTTTCATTTCGGCCTGCCGGCGCACCCGTTGCTGAGCCGGGTGAAGGCCACGGGCTGCCGGGTGCTCGCCTCGGCGACCACGGTGGCGGAAGCGCGCTGGCTGGAGGACCACGGCTGCGACGCGATCATCGCCCAAGGGTGCGAGGCGGGCGGTCATCGCGGCCTGTTTCTGGGCGACGATATCGCTACCCAGCCCGGAACCTTGGCGCTGGTGCCGCAGGTGGCGGACGCGGTTGAGGCGCCGGTGATCGCCGCCGGCGGCATCGCCGACGGGCGCGGGATCGCCGCGGCGTTCGCGCTCGGCGCGGCGGGCGTCCAGATCGGCACCGCCTATCTGTTCACCCCGGAGTCGTTGATCACCGATCTCCACCGCGCCGCGCTCGCCGGCGCCCGCGACGACGCAACCGCGCTGACTAACCTGTTCTCGGGAAGGCCGGCGCGAAGCCTGATCAACCGCGTGATCCGCGAGGTCGGCCCGATGTCGGATCTGGCGCCGGCGTTCCCCACCGCCGGCGGCGCCCTGGCGCCGTTGAAGGCCAAGGCCGAACCCGCCGGCTCCCCGGACTTCTCCTCGCTGTGGTCCGGCCAGGCCGCCAGCCTCGCCCGCCCCCTCGGCCGCCCCCTCGATTGTGGCGATCTCACCCGCCAACTGGCCGAGGACACCGCCCGCCGCCTCGCCGCCCTGGCGCCAACCGGCCGGGATTGAGGCGTCGGCCGGATCGCGTTCGCCGCCGGCGGAAAGCGGGTTCGAGGATAGAGATGGCGCGACGGGCAGGCCCTTGCCGCCGTCTTTGATCTCGCCCAATCTGGTACAATAGTGGACAAATTGAATGGTGGCGGATCGATGCCCCTCAACATCAAGGACGAACGAACCCACGAGCTCGCGCGACGGCTCGCGGCGCTCACCGGAGAGACCATGACCGAAGCCGTTCGCATCGCCGTCCAGGAACGTCTCACGCGTCAACAGGCCGGCCACGGCGGCCGGCCGCTCGGCGTGCGGTTGCGGGAAATCGCCCACCATTACTCGGCGCTGCCGGTCCTCCGCCGGCGCACCGAGGACGAGATCCTCGGCTACGACGAGCGCGGGCTGCCGGACCGATGGCTATGAGCATCAGACGCGAGGATCTGGACGCCGGCCGGATCGAGGAGGAAGTGGCGCCCCGGGCGGCGTAAGAGTCCGGCTCTCCGCCGATGCTACTCGTCCTCTCCCGCGCGGGTGAGCACGGCCTTCAGGAGCTCGGGCGCGAGGAAATACCCCCACTCGCGCCACATGGTCACGACGGGTGCGACGGCCGGCAGAAGGCCGCGGGCCTTGGCGGCAAGCAGAACGCCGGCGCTGCCGATCACCGGAATGCCGTGCGCTCGGGCGACCTGCCTGCCGAGCCGTTCATCCATCAGAACCGGGCAACCGACGTCGCGGGCGAGCGCGAGCGCCGCCAGTTCGCCGGCGTCCAGCATCGGCGGCGCGCCGTCCGGCCAGCGGGCCTCGACGTCCGGCCGGAGTGCGATCACGCCCTCCTCCTTCGCCCGGACGATCGCCCGCGCCCCGGGCCGTTGGGGATCGGCGGTGCATTCGGAGAAGACCGTGGCGGGCGCCAGCACCTCGCCCGCCACCTGCCGGAGGACGGAGATCAGTCCGCTGCGCGCC
>JAUXFS010000165.1 GCA_030622775.1 Rhodospirillales bacterium
CCTTGTTCCAGCGCCATCGCCTTGATTTCCAGCTCACCGATCCGTTCCGCGACCACGGCCAGTTCGCCGACCCGTTCGGCGATCTCCGCCGAGTTCTGCACCGCCGCCGCCGCCATCTCCGCCGACTGCGCGACGCTCCCTTCCAGCCGGGCGACGCGCACGCTCAGTTGCTGCAGCGCGGCCCGACCGGTGGCTTCGGCTTCGACGGTACCGGCTTCGACGGCCTCGACCATCTTGGTCATGCCGGCGAGCGCTTCGAGGGTGCTCTCGAGGGTCGCGATCCGCGCCGACAAGGCGTTGAGCTGCTTGCCGGCGCCCGCGCCCTCCGTTTCCAACGCCGCGATAGCGGCATTGAGAGCCGCGATGGCGGCTCCGAGGTCGCCGACCCCCTTGCCGCTGTCGGCGGTCCGCCGCTCGACGGCGCCGATCCGGCTTTCGAGGGCCGCGATCGTCTTCTCCATCGCCTCGACCTCGGCCGACGATGTCGTCATCACCTTCGGCAGGTAAGGCTCGGCGTACCGGGACCACTGGGGCCAACTGAAGTATGCGCCGACGACGATCACCACCAACACCGCCACCAACCACAGCACCGCCGAGAGGCAGCCGCTCTTCTTGGCCTTCTTTGGCGGCGCGGCGGGCGGGCGCTTGGCCTCGGCCGGTTTCGCCCCGGCGCCGGCCGGAGGCGCCGACGATCCGGGCTTCGCTCCACCACCGGACGGGGGCACCGACGGCCCCGGCTTCGCCCCGGCGGCGGCGGGGGACGCCGACGGCCCGGTCTTTTTCTCCGGTTCCTTGGCGGCGGCGGCGGCCGAACCCGCCTTCGGGGGCTCACCAGCGGCATTGCCGGGCTTTTTCTCCGCCGGCTTGTCTCCGGGCTTGCCCCCGCTGGCTTCGTTCGGCTTTTTGCCGGATCCTTCGGGCTTCTCGTCCTTTTTGGATTCTTCCGTCATTCCCCCGATTCCCTCTCTCGTCGGCGCGTTCCGGTCATTCGTCGCCCAAGATTAAATGGAAAACGCCCGGCTTGGGAGAAAAAATCCTTCACCGCCCGGTTTTGTTTTAACCCGTCCGGGTGCAGATGGCTTCGACCATCGCCGCCTGATCGGGGCGGCGGGCGACGACGATCCGATTCCAGCCGACGGCGCCGGCCTTCGCGGCTACCGCGTGGCTGAGACAGAAAACGGTCAGGCTTTGGCATGCGTCCGCCGATCGGGCCGCGGCGACCAGGGCGACGAAGGTTTCGGCGGTTCGCGGCGAAAACAGGACAACCCCGTCCACATCCCGATTGCGGATCGCCCGGACCGCCTCCGGAGAGAGCCGTTCGGTCTTGCGGGCGCGGTAGAGAACCACCCGCCGATAGCGGAACCCGGCGGCTTCGACCCTGCCGGCGAGGTCTCCGGCGATCACGGTGCCGGCCACGTGCAGCAAGGGGCCATCGCCGGGTTCCAGCCGCCGCCGCACCAGGTCGGCGAGCGCATCGACGTCGCCGGCGGCGGTCTCCACCGATCCGAACCCGATCTCGCGGGCGGTCCGGGCGGTGGCGTCGCCGACCGCGTAGACCGGAAGCTCGCGGCACGCCTCGCGGGCGGCGAAGGCCCGGACGCCGTTGGCGCTGGTCGCCAGCAACGCCTGCACTTGGTCCAGATCCAAAGACGGACCCGGCATAATTTCGACGCTCAGCAACGGCTCGATCAACACGTCGACGCCGCGCTCCCGCAACGCCGCCGCCAACGGTTGGGCGTCCTCCCGCGGGCGGGTGAGCAGCACCCGCATGGCTAAATCGGCTCGTCGAAGAAACCGGGGCCGGCGCGCCGGCGCAGCTCCTCGCCGGCGTCGCGGCCAAGGGACCGGGCGTCCTCGGCCCGTCCGGCGCGGGCGGTTTCGAGCAGCTCCGAGCCGTCCGGGCGGGCGATCAGCCCCCGCAGGGCCAGCCCGCCCGCGCCGTCCACCTCGGCGAGCGCGGCGATCGGCGTCCGGCAGGAGCCGTCGAGGACCTCCAGCATCGCCCGCTCCGCCGTCACCCTCATCGTGGTTTCGGCGTCATCGAGGCCGGCGAGCACTTCGCGGACGGAGGGGGCGCCGGCGCGGCAGGTCAGGCCGATCGCCCCCTGGGCGACGGCGGGCAGCATCTCGTCGGGCTCGATGACCGCGGCGGCGGCGTCGCCCATGCCGAGACGCCTGAGCCCGGCCAGCGCCAGCAGCGTGGCGTCGACCTCGCCCGCGGACACCTTGCGAAGGCGGGTGTGGACGTTGCCACGCAGCGGCACTACCCGCAGATCGGGGCGGCGATGGAGGATCTGCGCCTTGCGCCGCAGCGACGCGGTGCCGACTATCGAACCCGCCGGCAGCTCGGCGAGGCCGCCGGCGCGGGCGCAGATCAGGGCGTCGCGGGGGTCTTCGCGCGGCAGCATGCAGGCGAGGACGATGCCGTCGGGCAGCCAGGTCGGCAGATCCTTCATCGAGTGCACCGCGACGTCGATGCCGCCGGCCAGCATCGCCTCGTCGATCTCCTTGGTGAACAGCCCCTTGCCGCCGATGTCGGCGAGCGGGCGGTCACGGATCTTGTCGCCGGTGGTCCTGATGACGACGGTCTCCACCGCGCCCGGTTCCGCCAGCTCGGGGTGGGCGGCGGCAAGCAGCCGGCGCGTCTCCTCGGTCTGGGCGAGGGCGAGGGGGCTGCCGCGGGTGCCGATGCGCAAGGGGATCGTGATCATTGGATTTCAAAGGTATGGTTTGCGGACGCAGCCGAGAGTAATAGCAACGGTTCCGGTCCCAAAGGGAGAAAGACTTTTTCGATGATCGTGCTCGGGATCGAGACCAGTTGCGACGAAACCGCGGCGGCGGTGGTGACCGGCGACCGGCGGATTCTGTCCGACCGGATCCTGTCGCAACTGGACGAGCACCGGCCGTTCGGCGGGGTGGTGCCGGAGGTGGCGGCGCGCGCCCATCTGGAGCACCTCGACGGGCTGGTCTCCGAGGCGATGGCCGAGGCCGGCGTCGGTTTCGCCGAACTCGACGGCGTCGCCGTCGCCGGCGGACCCGGACTGATCGGCGGTGTCATCGTCGGGGTGATGACCGCCAAGGCGATCGCCGCCGTCCACGGCCTGCCGTTCCTGGCGGTCAACCACCTGGAGGGGCATGCGCTGACAGCGCGGCTCACCGACGACGTCGACTTTCCCTATCTGCTGCTTCTAGTCTCCGGCGGCCATTGCCAGCTTCTGGCGGTGGCGGGGGTCGCGAGCTACCGCAGGTTCGGCACCACCCTCGACGACGCCCTCGGCGAGGCCTTCGACAAGGTCGCCAAGATGCTCGGCCTCGGCTATCCCGGCGGCCCGGAGGTGGAGCGCGCCGCGGAAGCCGGCGATCCCAAACGTTTCCGGTTGCCACGGCCGATGAAGGGCCGCCCCGGCTGTCACTTCTCGTTTTCCGGCCTGAAGACCGCGGTCAGGCACGCGGTCGCCGCCCTGCCGCCGGGCTCGCCGGGCGGGTTCGACGCCGGCGACGTCGCCGACCTGTGCGCCTCGTTCCAGGCAGCGGCCGGCGACGCGCTGGTCGACCGCACCACCAACGCGCTCCGCCGGTTCCGCGACCTCCACCCCGGGTCCGACACCCTGGTGGTCGCCGGCGGCGTCGCCGCCAACGCCTACCTGCGCGCCCGCCTCGCCACGCCCGCCGAAGCCGAGGGCGTCCGCCTGATCGCGCCGCCGCAGCGTCTATGCACCGACAACGCGGCGATGATTGCCTGGGCCGGCATCGAGCGCCTGCGTCTCGGCCTTACCGCTCCCCTCGACTTCAAGCCCCGCCCGCGCTGGCCCCTCGACCCCGACGCCCCGCCCGCCGCCTTCGCCGGGGTCAAGGCGTGACGGACGCAGTCTTGGCCGCCCGTTATTGCCGCCCGGCGGTCACCGGGGCATAACGGCGCCATGCAACGGATAGGCATCATCGGCGGCGGGGCGTGGGGGACGGCGCTGGCGATGACCGCGCGCAAGGCCGGGCGTGAGGCGGTCATCCATGCCCGCGAACCGGAAGTGGTCGACGCGATCAACCGCGACCACGAGAACCCGGCGTTCCTGCCCGGCATCGCCCTCGATCCGGCGATTCGCGCCACCGTCGATCCGGCGGAAGCGGCGGACGCCGATGCGGTGCTGCTGGTCGCCCCGGCCCAGCACCTGCGCGGCGTGATCGCGCCGCTGGCGGCCGGTTGGCGGCCCGGAGTGCCGGCGGTGGTCTGCGCCAAGGGGATCGAGGGCGGGACTTGCGCGCTGATGAGCGAGGTGGTCGCCGAGACGCTGCCGGCGGCGACCGTGGCGGTGCTGTCCGGGCCGAGCTTCGCCGCCGAGGTCGCCCGCGACCTGCCGACCGCGGTGACCTTCGCCTGCGCCGATGCGGCCCCGCGCGAGGCGCTGCCGGCGGCGCTGGGAACCCCGCGTTTCCGCATTTATTCGTCCGGCGACGTGATCGGCGCCGAGATCGGCGGCGCGGTCAAGAACGTGCTGGCCATCGCCTGCGGCATCGTCCACGGGCGCGGCCTCGGCGACAACGCCCGGGCGGCGCTGATCACCCGCGGCCTCGCCGAGATCGCCCGCCTCGCCCACGCCAAGGGCGCGCGGGCCGAAACGCTGATGGGGCTCTGCGGCGCCGGCGATCTGGTGCTCACCTGCAACAACATCCAGTCGCGGAACTTCTCGCTCGGGGTCGCGTTGGGCGAGGGGGCGAGGCTGAACGACGTGCTGGCCGCGCGCACCTCGGTGGCGGAGGGAGTGTTCAGCGCCGCGGCGGTTACCGCGCTCGCCCGCCGCATGGGCGTGGTCATGCCGATCTGCGCCGCCGTCGACGCGGTGCTCAACCACGCCGCCGATCTCGACGCCGCCATCGCCGGACTGCTGTCGCGGCCGTTCAAGGCCGAGGGCCCGTCCACCTGACCAGACCATCACCAAGGGAGGATCCAGCCATGCTTTTCGCCATCGCCTGCACCGACAAGCCCGACCACGAGCGGCTCAGACAAGACACCCGCCAGGCCCACCTGGACTATCTGGGCGGATACAAGGACCGCGCCTTCGCGGTCGGCCCGACGCTCACCGACGACGGCGAACACATGAACGGCAGCCTTCTGATCATCGACTTCGCCGACAGGAAAGCGGCGGAGGACTTCGCCGCCGGCGATCCCTACAACAAGGCGGGGCTGTTCGAGACCGTCGTCATCCGCCGTTGGAAAAAGGTGATCCCCGCCGACTGACCGCATGTCGGCCACGAGTGGGCCGCCATCGCGCAAAATGTTCAGAACGGGCGCGTTATCGGCTTCTTCTATGGGGGCGCTTTATTGAGAGCCGGTCTCGTTTCGGCTTGTATGCGCCCCAGTTATGAGGTCAAATATTCCGGTTGCGGAGGTCTCACCCGATATGTGGGGAAAACAATGGCATTAGTATCGACGATACGGCAACGCAATGCCGTTTTCTTGCTGATTACCGCGTTCGTTCTATCGTCG
>JAUXFS010000075.1 GCA_030622775.1 Rhodospirillales bacterium
CCCGACGGCGAAGTATTCTACGGCGAAGAAGGCGCCCACAACATCTTGGGCGAAGGCGGCGGCGACAAGATCTATGGCGGCGACGACGGCGACTGGATCGAAGGCGGCGCCGGCAACGACCGCATCTGGGGTGAAGACGGAAACGACCAGATGTGGGGCGATTCCGGCGACGACACCATGAGGGGCGGCCTCGGCAACGACCACATGTATGGCGGCTCCGGCGACGACCACATGTATGGCGAAAAGCACCGCGACTTCATGCATGGCGGTGACGGCAACGACTGCATGCATGGCAACTCGGGCCGCGACACCATGTTCGGTGTCAGCGGTAACGACACCATGCTCGGCGGCGGCTCCATGGACACCATGGACGGCGGCAACGGCGACGACGCCATGTCCGGCGGCGCCAAGGACGACTTCATGGAAGGCGGCGCCGACAACGACTGCATGAAGGGCGACGCCGGCAACGACCTGATGTGGGGCGACCGGGCGGTCGACGCCCCCATCACCGTCGTCGGCCAATCCGACACCATGACCGGCGGCGACGGGGCCGACACCATTTACGGCCAGGCCGGAGACGACGAGCTCGACGGCGGCGACGGCGGCGACGTGATCCACGGCGGTCGTGGCGACGACCTGATCGCCGGCGGTGGCGGCAACGACACGCTGACCGGTGGTGTCGGCTCCGATACCTTCGCGTTCCGTCAGGACGAGGTCCAGGGCAACACCGACACCGACATCATCACCGACTGGAACTCGTTCGACTCCAACGAGAAGATCCTGCTCTGCGGCCAGATCGACCCGTTCTTCACGGTCGAGAAGGTCGAGATCGGCTTCTACGACAACTTCGCCAACCTGGACCTCGACGTCCGGATCGGCCTGTCGAACGGGCAGTTTATCGTGCTCCTCGACGTGGGCGGCGACGGCGACTGGGAAGCCGATGACGTCGATCCGGAGAACAACGACGTGAACAAAGACAACTTCATCCGCGCGTCTTCGTGCGACATCGACGTCACGGTGGAGTGCGGCTAGTAGAGTACTCCGAACACACACCGGGTATCGCTCGATCCTGAGCGAGACCCGGATGTGACGGGAATGCGGTGGTGGCCTTGTCGGGGCGCCACCGCTTCTTGTTTTCGGTTGTCGGCGTTTGCGATCGGGACGATTCAACCGGCTCCAAACGCGCAATCGAGCAGGGGACCGAGCTGGCGGATCCTTGTGACGATTTGCCGGGCGCGACGGTCGATGGCGGAGGATGGTCGCGACGGCGACCACTTGCGTGGATTGGGCAGGATGGCGGCGATCAGGGCGGCTTCGCGGCGGCCGAGGCCCGCCGCGGGTTTGGCGAAGGCGGCCCGCGCCACCGCTTCGGCGCCGTAGAGACCCGGTCCGGTCTCGGCAATGTTGAGGTAGACCTCGAGAATTCGCTGTTTGCTCCATAGAAGCTCGATCTGCGGTGTCAGCCACGCCTCGACAATCTTGCGGACCGGATCGCGCCCCGGCCAGAGCAGGATGTTCTTGGCCGTCTGCATGGTGATGGTGCTGGCGCCGCGAGGCCGTTCGCCGGCCAGCCAGGCATCGATCTCCTGACCGAGCGCCTTGAGATCGAAGCCATGGTGTTCGCAGAAACGATTGTCCTCGGAGGCGATGACGGCGGTCCGCAGGTGAACGGAAATCCGTTCCAAAGGCATCCAGGTCCTTTCCAGCTCTTGGCCTTCGGCAAGACGGATCAGCATCAGCGGCGTGACCGGTGGGTCGACAAACCGGTAGGCGACGATGACCAGCGTCGGCGCCAGAATCAGCACGAGGAGGAAGCGTAGCAAGATGCGTCTCAGCCGGCCGGCGGCGGAGGATCGACGCGCCACCTGTGAACGGTGGTCGTCCCTCGTCGCGGTGCTCGGCCCTCTTTTCCCGCGGCCGCGACTCATGAAGGCGCGCAAGGTTGTTCGGGAAGGTCGGCGCCGGTCAGCGCGGTGGGCTGGCTTGAGAAACGTGCAAACGGTAGTTGCATTTTGTTAACATTTGCGACAAAATAGAGAAAAAGCAGGAGGAGCCGAGGATAGGGCCTGCAATCCCGGGCAAAAACCGTCTTTCGAGGCGCGGGGTCGACGTTGCGGGTCTACAAAGCGAAGTCCGCGACCTCTTCTGTACAACAAGGGCTGATCTTCTGGGGATGTTGCGCTGTTGCACGCGTTTCCTGTGGAGAGGTCAAAATGAAACATACGCTTTTAACTCTTTCGACCATGGTTTCCGGCGCCATGGTCGTTCTTCTTGCGGCTTCCGTCGATGCCATGGAGCTTCCGCCGCCGGTCGCGGATGGCGCATACGGCGATCATTCCCCGGCGAAGGTCCGACTGGGGCAGTTGCTTTTCCACGACAAGGAGCTCAGTGGCAACAGGAACATTTCCTGTGCGAGCTGTCACCACACCTTGCTGAGTACCGCCGACGGCCTGTCTCTTTCCGTCGGCGAAGGTGGCGCCGGACTCGGGCCTACGCGAGACACCGGAATGGGGACCGACGAAATTGTCGAACGGGTACCCCGCAACGCGCCGGCGGTGTTCAATGTGGGCGCCAGCGAGTTCAAAGTGATGTTCCACGACGGCCGAGTGGAAGTGAACGCAGAGGCGCCGTCCGGTTTCGACTCGCCGGCGGGCGACGATCTGCCGCTCGGACTCGATAACCCGGTGGCGGTCCAGGCGATGTTCCCGCCGACGTCGAACACCGAGATGGCCGGCCAGGAGGACGAAAATCGGATCGGCTATTTCGCGGCCAGGGGAAGGGTCAAGGCGGTCTGGTGGTTGCTGGCGAAACGCCTGAGAAACATTCCGGAGTACGTCGAGCTGTTCAAGGAAGCGTTTCCGACGGAGATCACCCGCCGTCGAGACATCACCTTCGCCCATGCCGCCAACGCGATCGCCGCCTTCGAGGCCGTCGCCTGGCGTTCGGACGACAGCCCCTTCGACCGATACCTCCGAGGCGACAATTACGCCATGAGCCGTCCGCAGAAGCGGGGCATGCGGTGGTTCTACGGCAAGGCCGGCTGCTCGCAATGTCACACTGGCGTGTTCCAGACCGATCACGACTTCCATGCCGTTGCCTGGCCTCAGGTCGGACCCGGCAAGGGCGACGGCAGTGACGGCCACGAGGACTTCGGCCGCGAGAGGGTGACCGGCGATCCGCAAGACCGCTACAAGTTTCGGACGCCGTCGTTACGAAACGTGGCGCTGACCGCTCCCTATGGCCATGACGGGGCTTACGCCGAGTTGCGGGACGCGGTCGAACACCAACTGGACCCGGTGGCGGCGTTGAATGCCTACGACGGATCGCAACTTGTCCTGCCATCCCGCGCGGACCTCGACGCCGAAGACCTGATCGTCATGAACGATCCCTTGCGAGTGCGGGCGATCGCCGATGCCAACGAGCTTGCGCCGCCCAACCTGACGGCGGAAGAAATCGACGAGCTTGTCGCCTTTCTGCACGCGCTTACCGATCCGGCGATGCTCAACCTGACCCGGACTCTACCGAAAGCGGAGGACCTGCCGAGCGGCTTGCCCTTGTTCGATTGATTCTCCAGTGCCCGTTGTAACGCTTTGTTAACGCGATAGATCCATAAGCTCGCCTTGATTCGTGATTAACAGCAAGGGCGAGGGTACAGATGAACGCACTGGCGGATGATTTTTTCACCGGTGACGCCGACAAGGGTTTGAGCAAAGCGGGTGAGCGGGAAACCGGAGCCGAACAGACCGGCTCGTTGCCTCGCGACCCTCATGGCCGGTCGGCGGAGGCGTCCGCTGCTCATACGCCGGACTTGAGATGGCTCGGGATGATGTCCTGCATGGGCTCGGCGCTGATCACGCTGGTCGGCGCGGCATTGATCACCGGACATCTGCTCTCGATCGGCGACGGAAAGATGATTGCCGAGGATGAAGGGTCGCAGCCGGGTTACGCTGTCGCCGCCGGATCCGATTCGTAGGCGAAACCCTCCGATGCCGGAGGGGACCTGACGAGCCGGAAGCCCAGTTCCGAGCCGGGACATCAATCGGCGTTGGGTAAGCTCGCACCGCGGCGCGCCGGCACCCGGCGATGGCACGTTTGGCTCGCCTTCGGCGACCCCGGCGACATTACGACAATTTCCGATCCCGAACCGACGCGATACCGCCCGCCTCCCGTGCAAGGCATGGGAGGAAGGGGCTTCCCATCCGCAAAGGTCCGCCCCCGTCGCGCGATGGAGGCTGTCGGTTTTATCAATTTTAACGATTGGTAAAAATTATTTTACACGTAAAGGTTGCCACAATTGCTCCTTCTGTGTATCATTTTGCCATGGCGGGTTCGGCCGAGCAGGCGGAAACCGCGGGCAAGACAGTGACGCAAAGACTTAGAGCAGGGGATCGCCATGAAACGGATTGTTGTCGCGTTGAGTGCTCTCGCTTTCGTTCTGGGAGCCGGAGGCACCCTTTCGCAGATGTCTGCACACGCGGACGAAGCGAAGGTGGAAGAAGCTTACAAGCCACCAAAAGATGAACCAGAGATAAATGAAGTACAAAACGAAAAGAAAATAGCGCGAGCCATGCGCAAGAAAAATATGAAGGCCAAACTGAGAAGGATGCGAAAAGGAAATCGCTCGGGTGCCGGTGGGTATGGCGCCGCGCGTTGTTCCAACCAGCATTGCCGCTAGTACCGACCGAACCCGGGCGAGCCGTCCCACGTCGATGCTGTTGTCTTGACGACAAGCGGAGGCGCTCGCTTGTTCCATCCCCGGCCCAAAGCGGTTGCCTGCGGACGAGACCTGCGCCAACGGCAAGGCGCTGGCCCCAAAATCCCTTTACCGAATGTTAAAGCGTCGCCTGGATAATACCCGTTCGAAGAAGATCAAACTCTCGGGCAGGGTGCGGGACAGGCATGGATCTCAGCAAAACCGCGTTATTCGAAACGGTGAAGGGGCGCTTTGCCTGGCTCAGCCAGCGCCAGCAAGTGCTTGCCCGTAACATCGCCAACGCCGACACCCCCGGCTACCGCCCTCGAGATCTGAAGTCCTTCGGGTTCGGCGAAATGGTTCGAAGCCAAGCCGGCCGTCTCGACATGGAGACGACCAGTCTGGTTTATCTTGGCGCCCGGCGACAGCTCGGCCGCGAGTTCGCCGAAAGGGAGAACCGGCGCACGTTCGAAACCGCCCCTGCCGGTAACGCCGTCATTCTCGAGGAGCAGATGGCGAAGGTTAACGAAACCTCAATCGCCCACAAGCTGACCACCCAGCTCTACCGCAAGCACCTGGGAATGATCCGCATGGCTCTTGGCAGGCGCTAAGAAGGAACTTTCTGATTGGACGATGTCCTTCAAACACTACGCATTTCGGCGGCCGGGATGAAGACCCAGGGAACGAGGCTTCGGGTCATCGCCGAGAACATTGCCAATGCGAATTCATTCGCGACGTCGCCGGGCGACTTGCCCTACCGCCGAAAAATGGTGACGTTCAAGAACGTGCTCGATCGTGACACCGGCCTCGATACGGTGCGGGTCCACAAGATTCACCAGGACCCGACACCCTTTCAAAGAAAATACGATCCCGGCCATCCGGCGGCCGACGCCGACGGTTACATTCTGTCGACCAACGTCAACGCGTTGATCGAGATGACGGATATGCGCGAGGCGCAGCGGTCATACGAAGCCAACCTGAACGTGATCAAGGCCTCCAAGGCCATGCTGAACGAGACCATCGAGGTGCTGCGTTGAGCCGGCGAGTCGGATAGAGCCGTGCGCCGCCGGGAGGTCGCCCGCCCGCCGACCAACACCAGGGAGAAAAAGTAAGCCATGCCGAGCCCCGTCAACAACTTTGCCAACGCCATATCCGCCTACAATCGGGCACTGAACGGCGGTGGCGAGGCCATGGAGCCCCGCGATATCGGTTCGGACAATACCTTCGCCGGTCTGGTGAAAAATGCCGTCCACGGGGCGATTGACGCGGGTGAGACCAGTGAGAAACTATCCATTGCCGCCGTCAGTGACGGAGCCGACCTCAATCAGGTTGTCACCGCGGTGGCGGAGGCCGAAGTCGCCCTCAATACCGTCGTCGCGGTCCGCGACAAGATCATCGCGGCCTACAAGGACATCATCAGGATGCCCATGTAGCCGGGTTCGGCGCCGAGCAGCCCGACAGGGAGGCCTGATGGACGAAATCGCCGTTCTGGAAATTGGCCGCGAGGCCGTGTTCGTCATCCTCAAAACCGCCGGCCCGATCATGGCTGTCGGCATGCTGGTCGGCCTGATCATCGCGCTTTTTCAGGCCTTGACCACCATCCAGGAAATGACCCTCACGTTCGTACCGAAGATCCTGGTTATTTTCATCGCCATGATCCTGTTTCTGCCGTTCATGATGGCCACCGTTGTCGAGTTCGGACGCAGTCTGTTCGATCGCATCGTCGCCCTTGGTTAGGCGGGCATGCTGGAGTCCTTGCTCACCCTCAACGTCTTCGCCTTCTTTCTGGTCTTCGCCCGGGTTGGAACGGTGCTCATGTTCCTGCCCGGTTTCAGCGCCGGCTATGTCAGCGTGCGCATCCGTTTGTTGTTGGCGCTGGCAATCAGTTTTCTGTTGACGCCGGTTCTCGCCGATCAGTTGCCGGGCCTGCCGCCCACTCCGGTCGCCCTTGGCATGTTGCTCTTGGGCGAAAGCCTGATCGGCGTATTCCTCGGTACCGTGGCACGGATCCTGGTGGCCGCTCTGCAGGTAGCCGGCACCTTCAGCGCCTACTTTCTATCCCTCAGCAACGCGATGGTTCAGGACCCCGTCGCCGACCAGCAAACGGCGACCATCGCCGGTTTTTTCGGCACCGTCGGTATCGTCCTGATCTTCGTGACCGATCTGCACCACATGATGCTGCGCGCAATCGTCGACAGCTACACCCTGTTCCAGCCCGGCGCGCCGCTTCCTATCGGTGATTTCGCCGATATGATTGCCCAGCGGGTTATGGAAAGCGTCGCCCTTGGCCTGCAGATGGCGGCGCCGTTCCTGATCGTCAGCCTCACCTATTATATCGGCCTTGGTTTGCTCGGTCGTCTGATGCCACAACTACCGGTATTCTTCTTCGGCCTTCCGGCGCATATTGCGTTGCAGATTTGGGTAATGATGTTGACGCTGTCGGGTATCATGATGGTGTTTCTCGCTCGCTTTGCCGATGGAATCGGCATGTTCGTCGCTCCCTAGAGTCCGTCCGGAAACGTATGGTGTGTTTTCAACGAGTTGGAAGGCCGTCCCTGCCAGGAAAGGCGCCGAAGGCGATGCTGGAGCATCGTCGAGGGGTCTTGACGCCGCAGGGGCGTCTTTCCAGCTCGCCCTACGGGAGCCTTGTGTTCGCGCCCCGCTGCGTCGAGCCGCCCTTGTGATGCTCCAGCATCACGGCGGCCATCTCTCCTACCGAAGGCACGAACACAAGGCTTTGAAAACACGTA
>JAUXFS010000515.1 GCA_030622775.1 Rhodospirillales bacterium
GTCGACGGCGGAGCCGTCAACGACTTCTTGGACACCAAGGAAGGCGCCGACTCGATCTTCGGCGGCGCCGGCGACGATGTCGTCAACGCGGGCGACGGCAACGACACCGCCGACGGCGGCGACGGCAACGACACGGTGAACGGCGATGCCGGCAACGACGTCCTCGCCGGTGGTGACGACAACGACACGCTGCGCGGCGGCGATGGCGACGATACGATGGACGGCGGCGCCGACAACGACTGGCTCAACGGCAACGCCGGCGCCGATGTCCTGGTGTTCACGGGCGCCAACGGCAAAGACACCGTCGGCGGCTTCGAGGACGGCATCGACCTGATCGATTTCACCGACTACGACGTCGATGACGTCAGCGACTTCGACATCACCCAGTCCGGCGCCAACACGGTCATCTCCAACTACGGCGGCGGCACCATCCGGCTGGACAAAACCACCGCCACCGATCTCACCGACGCCGACTTCATCTTCGGCGCGGGAGGCCCCGCACCGATCACCGGCACCTCGGGAGCGGACACGATCACGCCGGATTCGATCTCCGGTGGCGTGACCGGCGGGCAACCGTCCGACGCCGACGACATCATTGTTGCCCTCGCGGGGAATGACAGCGTCGATGGCGGCGGCGGCGACGACAGCATCGACGGTGGCTCCCAGTTGGATACGATCGATGGCGGTGACGGCGACGACACCATCGGTGGCGGCTCCCAGCCCGACACGATCCTTGGAGGTGCCGGCAACGATGAAATCGATGGCGGCGACGGCGACGACTCCGTCGAGGGAGGCGCCGGCAACGACCTGATCGTCGATAGCGGGAGCGGCCTCGACACGATCGATGGCGGCGACGGCAACGACACCATCGATGGGGGCGACGGCTCCGACTCGATCGCCGGCGGCCTCGGTGACGACAATATCGTTGCCGGGAACGGCGTTGATACGATCGATGGGGGCAGTGGTGACGATTCCCTCGAGGGCGGTAACGGCAACGACATCTTCGTCTTCACCGGCGCCAACGGTAGCGATACGATCGGCGACTTCGACCAAGGCCTCGACGAGGACCTGATCGATTTCACCGATTACGCCGTGACCTCGACGGCCGATTTCTCGATCACCGCGTCCGGCGGCGGCTCGCTGATCAGCGGCTACGACGGCGCCGGCAACGAAATCCTCGTCGAAGGCGTCGCCCCCGCCGATCTCGGTGACGACGACTTCATCTTCAGCGGGGCTCCGGGAGGACCGATCACCGGCACCGGGGGCGACGACACGATCACACCGGACACGGTCTCCGGTGGCGTGACCGGCGGGACACCCTCCGATGCCGACGACATCATTGATGCCCTCGCGGGGAATGACATCGTCGATGGCGCCGGTGGCGCCGACAGCATCGCCGGAGCCGAGGGTAACGACAGTATCGACGGAGGCGACGGCAACGACACCCTCGATGGCGGCCTCGGCAACGACAATCTCGATGGCGGCCTCGGCGCCGACTCTCTCGTCGGCGGCGACGGCAACGACTTCATCGATGGCGAAGACGGCGAGGACACGATCGATGGCGGCCTCGGCGACGACCTGATCCAGGGAGGCACCAGCAACGACTCTCTCGATGGCGGCGACGGCAACGACGAGATCGATGGCTTCGATGGCGACGACTCCATCGATGGCGGCCTCGGCGACGACAATATCGAGGGAGGCCCCCAGAACGACTCGATCCTTGGCGGCGACGGCAACGATGTCCTCGATGGCGAACAGGGCAACGACACCATCGACGGCGGCCTCGGCGACGATACGATCGAGGGAGGCCCCGACGACGACCACATCGATGGCGGCGACGGCGGCGACGACATTGATGGCGGCGACGGCTTCGACACGATCCTAGGAGGCCTCGGCGACGACACGATCATCGGAGAGTCCGAAGACGACTCGATCGAGGGCGGCGACGGCAACGACGATTTGGATGGCGGCATCGGTGCCGATACCCTCCGTGGCGACGTTGGCGAGGACACCCTCTTTGGCGACGACGGGAACGACCAGCTCTTCGGCGGGGACGACGCCGACTTCATCGAGGGAGGCGACGATGACGACCAGATCGCCGGCGAGTCGGGCAACGACACCCTCGAGGGCGGCAACGGCTCGGACACGATCGATGGCGGCGATGATGCCGACGTCATAAACGGCGGCGATCAAGCCGACAGCCTTTCCGGTGGGGCCGGCAACGACGTGTTGGGCGCCGGCGCCAACGACAAGGACGACGATACCCTCGTGGGCGGAGCCGGCGACGACATCTTCATCTTTGCCGACGACAACGGCGAAGATACGATCGAAGACTTCGAGTCCGGTGCCGACCGGATCGATCTCGCCGGTTACGATGTCGAATTTGACGACTTCGACATCGACCAGGATGGCGCCAACACGGTCATTTCAGGCTACAACGGGGGGCTCGGCGACGACCAAATCACCCTCGAGAACTTCGACAAAGACGACCTCAGCCTCGATGACTTCATCCTCTAGCTGAGATCGCCAATCCCTGTTCGGCATGGGGCGGTGCTTCGGCACCGCCCTTTCCCTATGAGGATGCTCCCTACCGGCGCCGGATATAATACATAGCGTAATTCCGGTGGTCGCTCTCCTGGGCCTTATACCAACGAGCATTGATATTGACCCATTGTGATCGTGTTTCCCGCTTCCTCGGCAGGAGGGGCCGCACA
>JAUXFS010000266.1 GCA_030622775.1 Rhodospirillales bacterium
AGAGTAGGCAGGTAGGGCGCCGCCGGCCAATAGGCTAACAAGAAGATCGACTGGCATAGGTGTTGTTGGAGCTGTAGTGGCCTGGATCAGACATACAGTACCCATACGATCGCGTTTCCCGGCTGCTCGGCAGAAGGGCGCGCGCAGGCGATGAGGACCCATCGTCAAGCGCGTCCGACGCCCCGAGCAAGCGGGAAACGCGACCCGAAGGGCGGCCTTCCGAGCTCCCCGGCGTCGTTGCGCGGCGCTTGTGATGCCCCAGCATCACGGCGCGCCACGCGCCTAACCAAGCGAACTCGGAAGGCCGTCGTATGGGTACTATATGTCAGAGTCAGACCACTAGATAACGATCATGCAGACGGTTAACGACATCCGCAACGCGTTTCTCGATTTTTTCGGTCGTCACGACCACCGGATCGTGGAGTCGGGCTCGCTCGTCCCGCGTAACGACCCGACGCTGATGTTTACCAACGCCGGCATGGTTCAGTTCAAGAACGTGTTCACCGGCATGGAGAAGCGGGACTACCGGCGCGCGACCACGGCGCAGAAGTGCGTGCGTGCCGGCGGCAAGCACAATGACCTCGAGAACGTCGGCTATACCGCCCGCCATCACACGTTCTTCGAGATGCTCGGCAACTTTTCTTTCGGCGACTATTTCAAGGACGTCGCCATCGAATTGGCGTGGAACCTGATCACCAAGGAGTACGGCCTGCCCGCCGAGCGGCTGCTGGTCACCGTCTACGCCGAGGACGACGAGGCGTTCGGCCTTTGGAAAAAGATCGCCGGCTTGCCGGAGAGCAGGATCCTCCGCATTGCCACCTCCGACAACTTCTGGGCGATGGGCGACACCGGCCCTTGCGGCCCCTGTTCGGAGATCTTTTACGACCACGGTCCGCACATTCCAGGGGGTCCCCCGGGCAGCGCCGACGAGGACGGCGACCGGTTTATCGAGATCTGGAACCTGGTGTTCATGCAGTACGAGCAGGTGACGCCGGACGAGCGGCTCGAACTGCCGAGGCCGTCGATCGATACGGGCATGGGCCTCGAACGGGTTGCCGCGGTGATGCAGGGGACCCACGACAACTACAAGATCGACCTGATGCAGGCGTTGATCCATGCGTCGGCGGAGGAGACCGGAACCGACCCCGAAGGCGTCCATGGGGTTTCTCACCGGGTGATCGCCGACCACCTCAGGGCGGCGAGCTTTCTGATCGCCGACGGGGTGTTGCCGTCCAACGAAGGCCGCGGCTACGTGCTTCGCCGGATCATGCGCCGGGGCATGCGCCACGCTCAACTGATCGGCTGCGACGAGCCGCTGATGTGGAAGCTGGTCCCCCCTCTCGTCGCGAAGATGGGCCAGGCCTATCCGGAGCTGGAGCGCGGCGCCGCCCTGATCACCGAAACACTGAAACTGGAGGAGACGCGGTTCCAGCGCACCCTCGACAGGGGACTGCGGTTGCTGGACGAAGCGACGGCGGAGCTGGCCGAGGGCGGCGTGTTCGACGGCGAAACCGCGTTCAAGCTCTACGACACTTACGGCTTTCCCCTTGACCTGACCCAGGACGCCCTCCGCGCCAAGGGTATGGCCGTCGACGTCGATGGCTTCAACGTGGCGATGGAGCGCCAGCGCGAGGACGCGCGCCGGGCCTGGGCCGGATCCGGAGAAGCGGCTACCGAGGACGTGTGGTTCGCCATTCGTGAAGAGGTCGGGGCGACCGAGTTTCTCGGCTACGAAACGGAGAGGGCCGAGGGGCTGGTCACGGCGCTTATCGTCGACGGCAAACGGGTGGATGCCGCGACGGAAGGCCAAGAGGTCGCCATCGTCTGCAACCAGACACCGTTCTACGGCGAATCCGGCGGTCAGGTAGGCGATAGCGGCGTCATCACCGGTGGCGGGGATACTCGCGTCACGATTTCCGACACCCAGAAGAAGCTTGGCGATCTGTTCGTTCATATCGGTCGGGTCGATGGCGGCCGGCTTTGCTTGGGCGACGACGTCGTCCTTTCGGTGGACTCCGACCGGCGAACCGCGATCCGCGCCCATCATTCCGCCACCCATCTCCTGCACGAGGCCTTGCGCCGGCTTCTCGGCGAGCACGTGACCCAAAAGGGTTCGCTGGTCGCCCTTGACCGGCTTCGGTTCGACATCAGTCATCCCAAGCCGGTGACCCCGGAACAGATCGCCGTCGTCGAGGGCGATGTGAACGTGCAGGTCCGTCACAACAACGCGGTGCGTACCCATCTGATGGAGCCGGAGGCGGCGGTCGCCGCCGGCGCGATGGCGCTGTTCGGCGAAAAGTACGGCGACGAGGTGCGGGTCGTATCGATGGGAGATGCCGGCAACGGCGGTCGCAGCTATTCGACGGAACTTTGTGGCGGCACTCATATCCGGCGAACCGGCGACATCGGTCTGTTCAAGATCGTTTCCGAGAGCGCGGTCGCGGCCGGTGTCCGCCGCATCGAGGCGGTGACCGGCGCCGCCGCTCAGGCGTTCGTCGCCGAGGAGCAGGCGGCGTTGCGCGAGGTGGCCGGCCTGCTCAGAACAGGTTCCGCGGAGGTGGCCGGACGTGTCGCCGCCTTGCTGGAAGAACGCCGCAGGCTGGAGCGTGAGCTCGCGGATGCCCGGCGTGCGCTGGCCACCGGCGGCGGAGCGAAGGGATCCCGGGTCAAGGACGTGAACGGGACCCGCTATTCGTCGCGGCTCGTGGATGGCGTGCCGGCGAAGGATCTCAAGAGCCTTGCCGACGACCTCAAAAAGGAGGTCGGCTCCGGCGTTGTCGCGCTGGTGTCCACGGCCGAAGGTAAGGCTTCCCTCGTCGTCGGCGTCACCGAGGACCTTGCCGGGCGGATCAACGCCGTCGACTTGGTCCGCGTGGGCTCCGCCGCCCTTGGCGGCAAGGGTGGTGGCGGTCGGCCGGACATGGCCCAGGCCGGCGGCCCCGACGGCGCCAAGGCCCAGGCGGCCATCGACGCCATCGAACAGGCGCTCGCGGGGGACGCCTGAAGGCATCGGATCGATTGGAAAGCGGGGGCCGTACGGCACCTCCTGGTGATTTTGGAATGACCGGATGAAGCTGCGATCGCCGACGGGCCGCGACTGGCGGCGGCCGGAGGTGTTGCTGGTCCTGATATCGGTGGCGATGCCGATCAGCTTCAGCACCTGGATGGTGTTGATCAACAACTTCGCCGTCGAGCGTGCCCAATTCACCGGCGTCGAGATCGGCATTCTGCAAAGCGTGCGCGAAATACCCGGCTTTCTCGCGTTCGCCGTGGTTTTCGTGCTGCTGATGCTGCGCGAACAGGCCCTGGCGCTCTTGTCCCTGTGTCTGCTCGGGATCGGCGTGGCGCTGACCGGGTTCTTCCCGAGTCTCGTCGGGCTGATCCTCACCACGGTGGTGATGTCCACCGGCTTCCACTATTTCGAGACCGTTCGCCAATCCCTGGCCCTGCAGTGGCTTCCCAAGGAGCAGGCTCCGGCGGTACTCGGCAGGCTGATCGCCGTCGGCTCGTTTGCGTCGCTGGTGGCGTTCGCGCTGATCTACCTGGGGATCGACCTCGGCGGCCTCGACATGAAGTGGGTCTACCTGATCGGCGGCGCGATTACGGTCGCCATCACGTTCGCGGCGTGGCTCCTGTTCCCGCGGTTCCCCGCCAAGGTCGAGCAGCACAAGAGACTTATTTTGCGCCGGCGCTATGGGCTCTATTACGCGCTGACCTTCATGTCCGGGGCACGACGGCAGATCTTCGTGGTTTTCGCCGGGTTTCTGATGGTCGAGAAGTTCGGCTTCGACGTCGCCTCGATAACCCTGATGTTTCTCGCCAACCATGCCTTGAGCATGGTGCTGGCGCCGAAGATCGGCAAACTGATCGGGCGCTGGGGCGAGCGCCGGGCGCTGACCGTCGAGTATCTTGGCCTGGTTTGCATTTTCACCGCGTACGCGTTCGTGGATACCGCGTGGATCGCCGTCGGCCTCTACATTGTCGACCACGTGTTTTTCGCCATGGCGATCGCCATCAAGACCTATTTCCAGAAGATCGCCGCCCCGGCCGACATCGCTTCCACATCGGGCGTCGGATTCACCATCAACCACATCGCGGCGGTGGTGATTCCGGCGGCGTTCGGTTTGCTGTGGATCGTCTCGCCCGCCGCCGTGTTCCTGGCCGGAACCGGAATGGCGGTGTGTTCGTTGGTCCTGGCGCGGCTGGTGCCCCGGCATCCGGCTCACGACAACGTCACCGTGTTTTTCCGCCCGACCGCTGTTCCCGCGGAATAGTTTGCGCCGTCGCG
>JAUXFS010000056.1 GCA_030622775.1 Rhodospirillales bacterium
ATCCGCACCGGCGACCACCGCAACCTCACCGAACTTGCCCGGCACGCGTCGGTGCCGGTGATCAATGGCCTCACCGACGAGTCCCACCCGTGCCAGTTGATGGCCGACGTGATGACCTACGAAGAGCACCGCGGCACCATCGCCGGCCGGACCGTCGCCTGGAGCGGCGACGCCAACAACGTCGCCTGCTCGTGGGTGCACGCCGCGGTGCGGTTCGGCTTCCGCCTGCGGCTGGCCTGTCCCGAGCCGCTGCGGCGGGACGGCCGGATTGTGGATTGGGCTCGCGACGAGGGCGGCGACGTCGCCTTCGCCGACACCCCGGAGGAGGCGGTGGAGGGGGCCGATCTGGTGGTGACCGACACATGGGTTTCCATGGGCATCGGAGAGGGGGAACGGCGTCACAACCTGCTGGTCCCCTTCCGTGTCGACGAAGCGCTGATGGCGCGGGCCAAGCCGGACGCCTTGTTCATGCATTGCCTGCCCGCCCACCGGGGCGAGGAAGTGACCCCGGGTGTCATCGATGGCCCCCAGTCCGTGGTCTGGGACGAGGCCGAAAACCGTCTCCACGCGCAGAAAGGCATCCTGACCTGGTGCATGGGGTAGGATTCCGTCAGCCGAGATCAGATTGATGCGGATACAACGGGCTTCCTCCTTCGGCGACTTCGTCCAACCGTTCCAGATCGAGGCGCCGGGGCTGCGCGGCCGGCTGGTGCGCCTCGGATCCGCGGTGGACGCCGTGCTCGCCCCGCACCACTATCCCGCGCCGGTGGCGGCGATGCTGGCGGAGGCGTTGGCGATGAGCGCGGTGCTCGCCAGCGGCCTCAAGTACGACGGCGTCTTCACCGTGCAGGTGCAGGGCGACGGACCGGTCGGGCTGATGATCGTCGACGTCACCAGCGCCGGCGGCATGCGCGGCTATGCCCGGTTCGATGCGGAACGCCTGCGCGCCTCGGGCCCGGAGCCGGAGAACCCGGTGCCCAGGCTGCTCGGCGCCGGCCACATGGCGTTTATCGTCGATCAGGGCGCCAACACCGAGCGCTATCAGGGCATCACCGCGCTGGAAGGCGCGACGCTGGGCGATTGCGCCCACGCCTATTTCCGCCAGTCGGAGCAGATGGAGACGGCGATCGCCCTGTGCGCTTCGGACATGACCGCGCCGGGGGCCGATCCGCGCGCGGCTGCGTTGATGATCCAAAGACTCCCCGCGGCCGGCGCCTTCGAGTCGGAGGCCGATGACGACTGGCGCCGGGCGGTGATTTTGATGAGCAGCGTGACCCCGGCCGAACTGCTGGAACCCACCCTCGACCCCACCGAAATTCTCTACCGGCTTTTTCACGAGGACGGGGTGCGGGTCTACCGGCAACGGCCGCTGCGCCACGACTGTCGCTGTTCGCGCGACAAGGTCGAGCGCACGCTGCGCGCGTTCGCCGAGTCGGAAGTGAAGGCGATGGCGGAGGATGGCCGGCTCACCGTCACCTGCGAATTCTGCAAGACCGATTACGTTTTCGACGAACGCGATCTCGATTCGCTGTGGTCCTAACCAGCCCTTGAAGTTCGCCGATCCTGCGTGCCAATATCCCATCACCATGATCAAGCACCTGAAAACGCCATTCTCGTCTTTCTGGCAATCGTCATTCTGGCGGCCTGCTCGAACGAACCGCAAAAGACGCTGTCGGTACCGACGTTCGCTCATCAACCGCCGATCAAGCTCAACGTTGCCTCGATCGATGTGATCTCCACCTACACGGCGCCGGGAAAGCCGCCGAACGTGGAGCACGAGTTCTTTACGCCGCCGGAAGAGACGCTGAAGCGTTGGGCGGGGGATCGGCTGCGGGCATTGGGCCGCACCGGAAACGCCCGCTACACGGTGATTAACGCCGCCGTCACCGAAAAGTCGCTACCGAAGACAGAAGGCTTGGCCGGCGTGTTCAAGAAGGAGCCGTCGGAGCGCTACACCGCCACGGTCGAAGCGCAACTGGAGATCTTCGACAATACCGGTCGCCGTCTCCAACTCGCGTCCGCCCGCGCGACCCGCTCGCGCAGCCTCCAGGAAGGCGCCACACAGCAGGAACGCGAGCTCATGTGGTCCGAGCTCATCGAAGCCTTGATGGAGGACTTCGACAAGGAGATGGAGAGAGCGATCCGCCAGTACGCGGGCCCCTGGCTGCTATAGTACTGAAGGCGCTCGCGGTGCCGGGCATGCGGCGAAGGGTGGTTCGGCGGCTGGTCTTGCTGGCCGTGGCGACGGCCGCCATCGGCGCGTTGTCCGGGTGTTCGCCGGGCCGGTTCACCGAATCGATGCGGGTGCTCGCCGACATCAGCGCCGGCGAAGGACCGAGCCCGCTCAAGGAGGCGACGGCCCCGCCGCTACGCCGGCCGATCGCCTTCGAGGTCGACGGCCGCAAGCGACGGGCGGATCTCTATCTCCCGGCGGACGGCGCGCTGGCCGGCATGGTGCTGGTGCCGGGAGTCGCTCCCGCCGGCCGCGACGACCCCAAGCTGGTGGCCTTCGCCAACACCCTGGCCCGGGCCCGGTTCGAGGTCCTGGTGCCCGATCTACCGCGGCTGCGCGCCTTGCGGGTCAGCGGCGACGACGCCCGCGTTCTCGCCGACGCCGCGATCCACCTGGACCGGCGATCCAACGCCCGGCCGCTGGCGATGACGGCGATCTCGTTCGCCGCCGGGCCGGCGGTGGCGGCGCTGTTCGAGCCCGATATGAAGGGCCGGGTGGCAATGCTGATCACCGTCGGCGGCTACTACGACCTGCAGGCGGTGATCACCTTCTTCACCACCGGGAACTACCGCGCCGACACAGAGGCCCCCTGGCGATACCGGCGCCCCAACGCCTACGGCAAATGGGTGTTCGTGCTGTCGAACGCGCCCAGACTCGACGATCCCGCCGACGCAAGGGCGTTGGAGGCGATGGCCCGGCGCAAGATCGGCGACCCGGGCGCCGACGTCTCCGATCTCACCGAAGGCCTCGGCCCGGACGGCCGCGCGGTCGACGCGTTGCTCGCCAACCGCGATCCCGACCGGGTGCCGGCGCTGATCGCGGCGCTGCCGCCGGCCATCGCCGCCGAAATCCAGGCCCTCGACCTCAGCCGCCGCGATCTCCGCGCCGTGAATACGCATTTCGTTCTGATCCACGCCCGCGACGATCCGATCATCCCCGAAACGGAGAGCATCGCCTTCGCCGCCGCCGCTGCGCCGGGGCGGGCGGAGCTGTTCCTGCTCGACGGCCTCCACCACGTGGACGCCAGCGACCTCGGCCTCGCCGACAAGCTCAGGTTGTTCGACGCCGTCTACACCGTCCTCGCGTTCCGCGACGGCTCCGGCCGGCGGGTCGACGGGAAGCCTTGAGAGCCTGAGTGGAAATGAAAGTGCGTCGTCGACCCCTCGTCCGTCTCGCGCCGGTATTGCTGGCGGCCCTGTGCCTCGCGGCGGGACCGGCCGCCGCCGACGCCACCGGGTTTTTCGTCAGCGCCGAGGGGCATTTCGTCTCGGCCCATCATGTCCTCGACAACTGCCCGTTCGCCGGCATCAAGACCCCCGACGGGGTTCTGATCGGCGATCTGGTGGCAAGCTCGGCCGCCGACGATCTCGCCGTGGTCAAGACCAACCGGCGGCCACGTTACTATGGCCGTTTGCCCAAGGATCCGGCCCGGGCACTGCAGAACCCGGTGCTAATCGTCCGCTATTCCGGCAGCGGCGACCTCGCGTCGCGGCGGGTCACCCCTGCCGAATACGACGGCCCCGATCCCTTCCACAGGGGCGATATTCGATTCACCGCCACCGAAACCATCGTCGGCGGCGACAGCGGCAGTCCGGTGATCAGCCAGCACGGCGCCGTGCTCGGCGTCCTCGTCGCCAGGGACATCAACCGGTCCTACATCGGCGTCGCCGTCGACGTGTTCACCCTGTCGAGATTTCTCCACGACGCCGGGATCGACTTCGAGACCGAAGGCGAAACCGCGGCGAACCGGATCGCCGGCGACCCGGACAAGGCCGCCCGCTTCACCTTTCCGGTCACCTGCCTGAAATGACCGGCCCAAGCGCCTAAAGAATGTCGATGTCGATCGCGCATTCCTCCGCCGCCGGCCGGACGAAGTTGTCGGCGTTGGCCGCCTCCGGGTCGATGCTGCCGGCGATCCAGTCCAGCGGGTCGCCGTTGCCGTCGGCCGCCACGTCGAGCAGGATAATGAACTGATCGTTGGACAGGCCGATGGCGACATCCTTCTCGAAATTGGCGAAGCTGTCGTAGAAGCCGAAGCTGATCGTCGTCACCGTGAACGGCTCGCCCCCCGGCTCGCCACAGAGCGCGATCACGTCCGAGGCATCCCAGCCGATAACCACGTCGGTGGCGCTCTCGCCGTCGCCGACATCGTCCCGACGAAACAGTATCGTGTCCGCCCCCGCCCCACCGGTGACGGTATCGTTGCCGGCACCGCCGGCGATCAGGTCGTCGTCGTCGCCGCCGGACAATATATCGTTGCCGCCGCCACCGTCGATCCGGTCGTCACCGTCGCCGCCGACGACGACATCGTCGCCGGTCCCGCCGCCGAGAACGTCCCTGGAGCCGCCGCCGATCAAGGTGTCGTCGCCGGCGCCACCGTCGATGGTATCGCGGCCGTTGCCCGATCCCTGCCCGTCGTCGCCGAGGAAGTCGCCGACCAGCAGGTCGTCGCCGGCGCCGCCGGCGAGGGTATCGCGGCCGGCGTTGCCCCATATCTCGTCGTCGCCGAACCCGCCCTCGATCCGGTCGTGACCGGCACCGCCCTTGACGGTATCGGCGCCGTCGCCGGCGAGGACGACATCGTCACCGTCCCCGGCGCGAATCAGGTCGTCGCCGAAATCACCGACGAGAAAATCGTCCCCGTCCCCACCGAACGCGGTGTCACGGCCGGCGGCGCCGAAGATCGTGTCCGCGCCCGCCGCTCCCCGGAACATATCGCCTCCGTCGGTTCCGAACATCACGTCCCCGTCCGGCGTCCCGTCGTACGGCGCACCAAAAAATACCGCCATCGCTGTCCTCCCGATCCATCCTCTCCGTGGGCCGGGCACACGCCCGATCCCGGCCCTTCCACCACGATCATAGCGCAACCGCAACGCCGGCGATCGAGGAAGGTATTGCTAACATCGATCGCGATTACCCCATTTGGGGTAATTTTTACCGGATTGGCTGAAGCATCCCGGGGCGTCGGAAAATGCCGGTGTTTACCGTGCGTTAATGGTTTTCCCGGTAACTGAAGGCTGCTTCGGTCGGTCGGGGTTCGGCGTGAGCGCGATCACTGCCGACCGGCCGGGGCAAGGGTACAGTCGCCGGTTGCCGTCTTCGGGGATCGGCCGCCAGGGGCCGATGGCTTCGGGCGGCGACGGGAACGGGGCAGCCGGCGGTCATCCGGACGCATCAGCGAGGAGAGAGCCATGAACAACTTCGCCAACCTGGGATCGGGTCCCGAACAAAACCGCGCCGGCGCCGCGATCAACGGCGGCGGCATCGCCTGCGGAAATACCGACGGCATCTTTCAGGCGGGTCTGTTCTACGTCGCCTGCGATCTCCGCGTACTGGCGAAGACGGCGCCGCCGGTCAAGGCCGACGAGGTGCTCGCCCTCTGCCGGCTGGTCGAAGCGATGGCGAATACCAACGATCGTTGATCTTGACCCGTTGCGATAGCGCCTGACCGCCGACCGCGAACCGCGGACCTCCCGGGGGCGCGGATTCGCGCCCTTCGGACAAAAACCCCTCTCGTGCGTCGGTGCGGGTTTCCGCCCGCGCCCGATCCTGGCTATACTCCCGGACAGATCACCACCGGGAGCGTCCGCGCCGCCGCCATGGATTTCCGAACCGTCGCCTTCGTCGCCGCCGAACACGATGAGGCGCAGGAGGCCGCCGAGCGGCTGCAGGCCCAATATCGCAACGTGCCGCCCGAGGAGGCCGACCTGATCGTCGCCCTCGGTGGCGACGGCTTCATGCTCAAGGCGCTGCACCGCCATATGGACCGCCAGGTGCCGATCTTCGGCATGAACCGCGGCTCTATCGGGTTCCTGATGAACGCCTACGAAGAAGAGGGCCTGATCGACCGCCTGCGGAGGGCCGAACCGATCGCGCTCAATCCGCTGAGGATGACCGCCCACGACGTCGCCGGCGGGACCCACGAGGCGCTGGCGATCAACGAGGTCTCGCTGCTGCGCGAAACCCGCCTCGCCGCCAAGCTGCGGATCGAGATCGACGGGGTGGTGCGGATGCCGGAGATGATCTGCGACGGGGTGCTGGTGGCGACGCCGGCGGGCAGCACCGCCTACAACATCTCGGCCTACGGGCCGATCCTGCCGCTCGGCGCCCACGTCCTCGCCCTGACCCCGATCAGCGCCTTCCGCCCGCGCCAGTGGCGGGGCGCCATCCTGCCGCACAGCGTGTCCGTGACCATCGAGGTGCTCTATCCCGAATTGCGCCCGGTCAGCGCCGTCGCCGACGATACCGAGGTCCGCGACGTCACCCGGGTGATCGTCCGCGAGGACCGCAGCGTCGCGCTGACCTTGCTGTTCGACCCCGAGCACGACCTCGAGGAGCGGATCATCAAGGAGCAATTCCTGCTCTGAGTCGTGCGCCCCACGGCATCACCGACCGCCGCTGCCGACCGCCTCGGCGACGGAGGAAAACCCGTCGGCGCGCAGCCGCCCGGCGAGATCGCGGTTGATCCGCCCGACCAGCCGCGGCCCTGCGTAGACCAGCGCCGTATAGAGCTGCACCAGCGAGGCGCCGGCCCGGATCTTGGCGTAGGCGTCGGCGCCGCTGGAGATGCCGCCGACGCCGATCAGCGGCAGCCGCCCTTCGGTCAGCCGGTAGAGATCGGCGAGCACCGCCGTCGACGGCTCGAACAGCGGTCGGCCGCTGAGGCCGCCGGTCTCGCCCCGGTGACGGCCGACGAGGCCAGCGGGGCGCTCCACCGTCGTATTGGTGGCGATCAGGCCGTCGATGCCGGCGGCCAGCGCCGCCTCGGCGATGTCCCGAAGGTCTTCGAGCGCGAGGTCGGGGGCGATCTTGACCAGCAGCGGCGGCGCCGCGCCGGTTTCGGCGCGGGCCGCCAGCGCCGTGGCGAGAAGGGCCTCGAGCGCGCGCCGCCCCTGCAGGTCGCGCAGCCCCGGGGTGTTCGGCGACGAAACGTTGATCACCAGGTAGTCGGCGAGGCCGGCAAAAGCGCCGACACCGGCGGCGCAGTCGGCCGCCGGGTCCGGGCTGTCCTTGTTCGGGCCGACGTTGGCGCCGACGATGCCCGGCCTTCCCAGCCGTCGACGCTCGGCGAGACGTCGGCGGACCGCCTCCAGACCCTGGTTGTTGAAGCCGAAGCGGTTGATCACCGCCCGGTCCGCCTCCAGCCGGAACAGCCGCGGCCGCGGGTTGCCGCCCTGCGGGCGCGGCGTCACCGTGCCGACCTCGACGAAGCCGAAGCCCTGGGCCAGCATCCGGTCGGCGACCTCGGCGTCCTTGTCGAAGCCGGCGGCGAGGCCGACGGGGTTGGGGACCGTCAGGCCACACAGGTCGACCTCGAGGATCGGGTCGTCGAAACCCTTCGGCGACGGCACCAGCCCGGCCTTCAGCGCCGCCACGCTCAGCCGATGGGCGGTCTCCGGCTCGATCAATCGCAACAGCGGCCAGACCAGACGGTAGGCGTCGACCACGCGGACCCCCTATCGGTTTCCGGCGGCCGGACGGGGCGATCGCCGACGGGGCAAATGGGGGGGTCGGGCCATGCCGGCAGACTAGGCGAAACCGCCGGCCGGGAACAGACTCGACGCGAACGCCGTGGCAATACCAACGAGCATTGATATAAACTGGCCTCCGGTTGGTCCGCCGCCGAGGAAGGTCCCCGAGCCCGCATGTCCCAACAGGTCGCCGTGTTGTTCGCCAACGAAGCCTTCTACGTGGCGTTCGCCGCTTGCGACTATCGGGCGATGGACGCCCTGTGGTCCGGGCGCGAGCGGGTGAGTTGCATCCACCCCGGATGGAACGCCCTCGCCGGGCGCGATGCGGTGATGCAAAGCTGGCGGGCGATCCTCGCCAACCCCGGTGCGCCGCGGGTCGGATGCCGCAATGCGCTTGTCCACATGCTCGACGATACCGCCTACGTCGTCTGCTACGAAGCCATCGACGGCGGTTTTCTGGTCGCCACCAACGTCTTCGTCCGCGAGGGCGGCGACTGGATGATGGTTCATCATCAGGCCGGCGCGGCACCGCCGCCGCCGCCGGAACAGCCGGACGAACGTCCAGACCTTCTCCAGTAACCGGGAAAC
>JAUXFS010000470.1 GCA_030622775.1 Rhodospirillales bacterium
GAAGTTCACCGACGTTTTCGCGGCGGCCGGCTGCAGCGTGGACACGAACGTCTTGGCGTCGCCGGCCGGGCTCGAGGCCGGTTTCGCCAGGATCAGTGTGCGTGCCGCGTTGACCCAGCCGCTGGCCGCGGCGTCGAACGCCGCGCGGTTGGCGTGCTCGACCAGCGCCACGTTGTTGAGGCTCGCCGCCGCCGCCTCGGCGTCGTCGGCCACCAGCTCGACCACGTTCCGCCGGCTGGCCACCGCGCCGACGAACGGACCGCTCCCATTGACGTCGGCGGCGGCGGCGATGGTTACCGTCACCGAAGAAGGGCCGGTCTGTTGCTGGCTGATTTGGGTTGTCCGGTGGTGATAGGAAGGCCGGCCGTCGGCGGCATATCGCAACGTCGTCCCATCGTCCTCATGGAGGGTGAACACGCTCGCCGTCGGGTCGGCATAGACGCGGACGATCAGCTCGTCGCGGGGCGCCCCGGCCTTGCGGTGGCCGAAGACGTCCTTGGTTTGGGCGTCGACCGCCATCTTCGGCAGAATCGCCCCGGCCCGGGCAAACGCCGGCAGCCGCAGGATGCCGCCGCGGTAGATCGGCACGTTCTCCACCGTCTCTCCCCCGCTTTCGACCCACTCGTTGCTGTGGTAGTTCACCCAGCGGCCGGCGGGAAGGTAGATATCGCGCCGGTACTCGCCGTGACCGGCGACGATTCCGACCATCAGATCGCGGCCGATCATCTTCTGGTTTCCCATCCCGCGCACGTTGGGGTCGTCCTGGTAATGGAACACCGGCGGCGGCACCACCGGCGCGCCGGTGAGATGGGCGTGATGGGCGAGGCTGTAGTAGTACGGGATCAGCTCGTAGCGCTGACGCAGATTGGCGAGGTTGCTCGCGACCTTGCCGATCAGGTTCGGCGCGGTGTCGTAGGGCGGTTCGGCCTGGTTGAATTCGTTGTCGACGTGCGGGCGCACCGGGACGTCGAACCACGCGCCGTTGGCGAACCACTGGGTGTAGGCTTCGTCCTGGAATCCGCGATAGTCGCCATTCCTGTTGTTGTGCGGCAGCACCTCGCGGCGGAAGCCCCCGATATCGGCGCCGTAGTAGTCGATGCCCGAGAACGACATGTGCATCTGGGCATTCGAATGGGTCGCCAGCGATTCGAGGTTGCTGGCGATGTCGCCCGACCACATCGCCACCCCGTAGCGCTGCAGTCCGGCAGCCCCCGACCGGGCGAGGATGAACGGCCGCGGGCCGCCGGCCGGGGTCCGCTTGTCTAAGTAGCCGTCCCAGATCGACTTGTTCCACAACAGGTTATAGAGGTTGTGGATATCGCCGTGGGTGTTCTTGCGGCCGGTGACCGTGGTCTCGACGCCCTCGTAGCAGGCGCTGCCGTTGTAATTCTCCGGCTCGCCGAGGTCGGTCCAGTGGGAGGTAATGCCGAGCTGGACCATGTTGGGAAAGCGGCGGTTGTCGTGGATCCACTTCCCCGCCTGAGAATCCGACCAGTCGATCATCCGGCCCTCGCCCCAGAAGCCGCCGACGTCGTCGACGGCGACGCTCTGATTGGCGGCGTCACAGATGCCGCCCGTCCGCCGGTAGGCGCCAAGCTCCGTCGGCATCTGGGCGAAGGTATCGGTGGGTTGGGCGAGATAGGATTCCTCGATGTTGACGATGCCGACATGGTCCTGAGCGTAGGCCGCGACCCGGGTTGCGGGATCGGGAAACGAGTATGGCGGGATCAGGTCGTCGTCCCAGTCGAGACGGCCCATGTTGCTCTTCGACGGATCTCCCAACGAGATCCCGCCGAACCAGTTGAGGTCGAGGACGAAGCCGTCGACCGGAAAATCCGCGGCGCGCAGCCCGGCGAGGATGGTATCGACCTGGTCCCAGTTGTCGTAGCCGAACTCGGAAACCCAGAGGCCGAAGGCCTTGCGCGGCGGCACCGGCGGGGTTCCGGTCAGCTCCATGAAATCGGCGCGCAAATCCGGCAGGTCCGGTCCCGTCATCACGTACCAGCGTAGCTGGTCGCCGAACATCCGCGCCTCCCACCAGAACGCGTCGAAGTTCCACTTCTGCCAGTAGACGTTGTCCATCATCACCGCGTAGTTCAGCCCGTCGTCGCCGACCGCGTAATAGACCGGGATCTGGACGTTGCCGACCGCGGCATTCTGGAAACCCTGGAACCCGTTGCCGAGATTGTTCAGGCCTTCGCGGACCCCGTGCTCGATCCAGTCGCCATCGGCGGATCCCTGTTTCTTGAATTGCTGACCGAGACCGTAGACGTGCTTGATGCCGGCGGGGTCGATGTTGAGCCCCTTCGGCGTATGCACCCGATCCAGACCGACCGGGCAGAAGGTGGTCAGATCGACGTTGCCCCTGGTCTTGTCGCGGACCTTCACGCAGAGATTGGCGGCATCGACCTCGATGCGGATGTCCGCGGTCTCGAGTACGTTGCCGTTGTCGATGAACGTCGATGGTCCGCCGTAGTCGGTCCTCAGCACCATCGGCGAGGTGTAGAGCGCCTGGTTCGTCTGCGGCCCCGCGCCGACCGCCGACGCCTCGAAATGGATGAGGTCGTCGTCGAGAACCTCGACGATCAGATAGCCGCCGGGCGCGGTGAACTTGCGCCGTTCCACCGCCGCCAGGGCCAGACCCGGCACCAGCAGCGCGACGACGACGAACGACAGCAACTTGCCCGATATTGCCCGCATGGGCACCCCCCTTGTTGGTGCGGCCTTTGATCGCATCGTTGCCCACCCCGGACCGGCATTATCGTCTATCCGGTGCGCCGATAAACAGGTTTCTTCGTGTCGATCATCCTTTCTTTGACAGGTTCCACAACCGTCGGCTTCGGTTCCCTGTCCGTGTCTCGAAACGAGTAAACGCCCAAAAAAATGACAAACTCGCACTCTATACTAACCTGCGTTGATATTGTCCAA
>JAUXFS010000392.1 GCA_030622775.1 Rhodospirillales bacterium
TAGTCATGGGCTCGCCGGCATGAGACGTCATTCCTGCGGATCGCGATCGGAATCGGCGACCTGCAGTTGTTGGATCTCTTCGATCTCCTCGTCGGACAGATCCGCCAGTTGGTCGAGCGTCGTGACCCAATCGGTCAGGCTGCGCCACTTGTGTTGGTACAGGATGCGATTTAGTTGCTCCAGGTCCGACATGTCTGCCCCCTTGTCCTGAATATCGTCGAGCACGGCTCCCGGATCGTTGTTGGTGGGAAGCGGGAACCCACGCTACGGCATAAATGTTCCTATCACAGGAGGCCATAACAGGAACACGCAGGTCATGTCAAGATAATAATCCTATGTCAGGGACAAGGGCCACCCCGGAGAGATTCCGTTCAGGGCGCGGGTTGGATGCTTTATGCCGGCGAGCCCATGACGGGGCTCGCCTGAATTCCCTCAAGCGCCGGGCGCGGACCTCCGTCCGCTTGGCTTTTCTCGCTACGCTGCGGGCGCGCACTTGCGCTTGCCAGCGAGCCGATGAAGATCACTTCATCGTCTCCCTGGTATCAGGCGTCCGAGGGCGGTCCCTTGACTTTCTTCCCGCGACTCTTCTTCAGCGCGCTTCCGCGGCCGGAAAGGCTGGGGTTCTTCATGAAGTAGACCTGGGCGGAGAGGGCGCCGCTCTTCACCGGGACGCGGGTGTAGGTCCCGTCGGACTCGAGGGTCCAACTCTGCGCCTTGTCCTCCAGATTGGCGGCCATGATCTCGTCGAGCACCTGCTGGTGGACGGTGGGGTTCTCGATCGGGATCAGGGTTTCGATGCGCCGGTTGAGATTGCGCGGCATCCAGTCGGCGGACGACAGGAACACCTTGGCGTGGCGCGACGGAAGCGCGTGCCCGGCGCCGAACGCAAAGATCCGCGAATGCTCCAGAAACCGCCCGACGATGCTTTTGACCCGGATGTTCTCCGAAATCCCCGGCACCTGCGGCCGCAGGCAGCAGATGCCGCGCACGATCAGGTCGATCTGCACGCCGGCCTGCGAGGCCCGGCACAAGGCATCGATGATCTTGCCATCGACGATGGCGTTGCACTTGGCCCAGACGCCCCCCGGACGGCCGTTTCGAGCATGGACGATCTCCTGCTCGATCAGGTCGATGACCGTATCGCGAATCGAATACGGGGCGATGGCCAGCTTTTCCAGAGCCTGTGGACGGTCATGCCCGGTCATCACGTTGAACACCCGCGCGGCGTCGCGGCAAAGGGCCGGATCGCAGGTGAAGAACGAGAGGTCGGTGTAGATCTTCGCGGTTACCGGATGATAGTTGCCGGTGCCGAAGTGGACGTAGGAGCGGAGCACGCGCCCCTCCCGGCGAACCACCAGGCTGATCTTGGCATGGACCTTCTTGTCGAGAAAGCCGTAGGCGACCTGTGCTCCCGCCCGCTCCAGGTCGCGGGCCCAACCGATGTTGGCCTGCTCGTCGAAACGCGCCTTCAACTCGACCATCGCGGTGACCGATTTCCCGGCCTCGGCCGCCTCCTTCAAGGCGGCGACGATGGGCGAGCCGCGACTGGTGCGGTAAAGAGTCTGCTTGATGGCGACGACCGAGTCGTCGCGCGCCGCCTGCTGCAGGAACTGGACGACCACGTCGAAGCTCTCGTACGGGTGGTGGACGATGAAGTCCTTGGCCTGGATGGCGGCGAACATGTCGCCGCCGAAATCGCGCACCCTTTCGGGGAAACGCGGCTCGAACGACGGGAACAACAGCTCGGGGCGGTCATCGACGATGAGGTGGCGCAGGTCCCCCAGCCCGACGATGCCCTCGCGCATGAACACGTCCTGTTCGCCGACGCCGAGCTTGTCGACGATGAAGTCGTAAAGCTTCCGATCGATGTCGGCATTGATGGAGAGCCGGACGACGGAGCCGTAATGCCGGCGCTTCAACGCGCTCTCGAACGTCAACATCAGGTCTTCGGCCCGTTCGTCGATTTCGATTTCGCTGTCGCGGACGACCCGGAAGCACCCGTGATTTACCAATTTGAAACTGGGGAACAGGCAGTTGACGAACAGCGCGATCACTTCTTCCAACGGAATGAACCGGATATCTCCGCCAGGAAGGCGGACGAAGCGTTGGACCTTGGTCGGAACGGGGACCAGCGCGTACTTGTCCTTGCCGTCCGGCCCCGCCAGGTGCAGGAAGACGCAAACGCCGAGGTTCGGGATGAACGGAAACGGATTCGCCGGGTCCACGGCGAGGGGGGTCAGTATCGGGAAAACGTTCTCCCCGAACCACTTTTCCAGCCACTTCCGGTCATCGGCCGACAATCCTTTCGGGGTCAGCACGCGGATCCCCTGTTCGGAGAGTTCCCGTTGCAAGGCCACCCAGGTTGACCGCTGCTTGTTCATCAGTTCGGCGCCGACGGCGAGGATCGCCGAGAGCTGCTGTGCCGGGGTGAGGCCGTCCTGGCTCGGGGTGGTGATCCCTTCCTCGATCTGCGCTTTCAGACCGGCGACCCGCACCATGTAGAACTCGTCCCAGTTGGTTCCGGAGATCGCCAGGAAACGCAGGCGTTCGAGCACCGGATGAGTGGGATTGGTGGCTTCCTCGAGCACGCGGTTGTTGAACGCCAACCACGAGAGCTCCCGATTGATGAATATTTCCGTGCGCTCGCCACCGTCCGGGCGGGCCCGATCATTGACCTCGACGTTCGCTTGCGCACTTGTCATCATCTGTCTCCCTCAACTGATTTTTTGTCTTCACTAGCGTTACTTGGCCGCTTCCAGCGTCTGCTCGCCGATCGCCCGCATGATGGGAATGCTCCGTAGCGGACGCCCTTGTTGAATCTCGCGCGCCAGCACCAGGAACTCGTGCCAGGGACCCAGGCGCTGCGACGCGTGCTTGGCCCACAGCGCCATCCACGAAAATCTTTCCGCCCACTTCGTCCGGCGCGTTTCCAGAATTTCATCGACAATGAGATTGATCTTGGCGGCCCGCCCGAGTCTTCTTTTTTTGTGCAGCAAGGCCCTTACATCGGGATCGTCTTCAAACCACGATTCGCCGAACGGCAGGATGTAGGGCCAATCGGCACTCGCATCCAGGGCATCCTCGACAGCCTCCGGTTCGAGAAGCGCCGGTTTCACGTCCGGCTCCATCAGCGCCAACAGGTTCTCGACGGTCATCGGGCGAGGCTGGGCATTCGCCAGGCCCAGGGATTCGACGAAATCGATCAGTTCGACCGGCGGCGTGCTGCCGTTGGCTCCGCCGACGGCAAGGTTGTGGCAAACGATGGTTTCGACCAGGTCGGGTGTCACGGAGAGCACGAAAATCGCCCCTCTTACATTCGTCATGAACGA
>JAUXFS010000544.1 GCA_030622775.1 Rhodospirillales bacterium
CCCTCGACACCGATCTCACCGCCGAGGACTGGAAAGTTCTGGTGCAAGTCTACAAGAACGAGGTTCAAAAGCGCCTCGGCAAGCCGTTCCCGCAGGATCCGAAGGAGCAGCTTTGGAGCTCGGTCGGCGCCGTGTTCGGCAGCTGGATGAACAAGCGGGCGATCACCTATCGCAAGCTGCACGGAATCCCCGCGGAGTGGGGCACCGCCGTCAACGTACAGGCGATGGTGTTCGGCAACATGGGTGACGACTGTGCGACCGGCGTGTGCTTCACCCGCAACCCGTCGACGGGCGAGAACCTGTTCTATGGCGAATACCTGATCAACGCCCAGGGTGAGGACGTGGTCGCCGGCATCCGCACGCCGCAGCCTCTGAGCCTTGCCGAAAAGAACTCAATGGGCTCCGATCTGCCGGCGATGGAAGAGCTCCTGCCCCCTCTGTACACCGAGCTCGTCGCCGTTCGCGACAGGCTGGAAAGCCACTATACCGACATGCAGGACATGGAGTTCACCATCCAGCAGAACAAGCTCTGGATGCTCCAGACCCGCACCGGCAAGCGGACGGCCCAGTCGGCGCTGAGGATCGCCATCGAGATGTGCGAGGAAGGGATGATCGACAAGGCCGAGGCGGTCAAGCGCGTCGATCCGGCGCAGCTCGACCAGTTGCTCCATCCGATGATGGACCCCAAGGCGGCGAAGGAAGTTCTCGGCAAGGGCCTGCCGGCATCGCCGGGCGCCGCGTCCGGTCAGATCGTGTTCAGCGCCGACGAGGCCGAGGCCTGGACGAAGGACGGCAAGAAGGTGATCCTGACCCGGATCGAGACCTCGCCGGAGGATATCGGCGGCATGCACGTCGCCGAGGGCATCCTGACCACCCGCGGCGGGATGACCAGCCATGCGGCGGTCGTCGCCCGCGGCATGGGAAAGCCGTGCGTCGCCGGCGCCGGTGAGCTGCGCGTCGACTACGCCGCCAAGACCCTGACCGCCGGCGGTGTCGTTCTCAAGGAAGGCGACGTGATCACGCTGGACGGTGCCAGCGGTCAGGTTCTCAAGGGCGAGGTTCCCAAGATCCAGCCCGAGCTGACCGGTGATTTCGGCAAGCTGATGGAGTGGGTGGACGAATTCCGCACCCTGAAGGTGCGGGCCAACGCGGAGACCCCGCTCGACGCCAGCACCGCCCGCGATTTCGGCTGCGAGGGCATCGGCCTCTGCCGCACCGAGCACATGTTCTTCGATCCACAGCGGATCATTCATGTGCGCGAGATGATCGTCGCGACCACCGAAGAAGAGCGCCGCACCGCCCTGGACAAGCTCCTTCCTTACCAGAAAAAGGACTTCGTCGAGCTGTTCACCATCATGGCCGGACTGCCGGTGACGATACGGTTCCTCGATCCGCCGTTGCACGAGTTCCTGCCCCACACCGAGGCCGACATGGCCGAAGTGGCCAAGGCCGCCGGCACCGACGTCGCCACGGTCAAGGCGCGCGCCGCCCAGTTGCACGAGACCAACCCGATGCTCGGCCATCGCGGTTGCCGGCTCGGCGTGACCTATCCGGAGATCTACGAGATGCAGGCCCGGGCGATCTTCGAAGCCGCCGCCGAGGTCGGCATGAAGGGCATCGAAGTCCTGCCCGAGGCGATGCTGCCGCTGATTGCGGTCAGGGCCGAGTTCGACCGGCTCAAGGAGCTGGTCGACAGGGTTGCCAAGGAGGTCATGGAAAGAACGGGCGCCAAGATCTCCTATATGGTCGGCACCATGATCGAACTACCGCGAGCCGCCTTGATTGCCGACAAGATCGCCGAGGGGGCCGAGTTCTTCAGCTTCGGCACCAACGACCTGACCCAGACGACGTATGGCCTGTCGCGCGACGACGCCGGAAACTTCCTGGTGCCTTACCAGGATCTCGGCGTGATCCCCTACGACCCGTTCGTCACCATCGACGAAGAAGGCGTCGGCGAGCTGGTCAAAATCGCTTGCGAACGTGGTCGCAAGACCCGCCCGGACATCAAGCTGGGCATCTGCGGCGAGCACGGCGGCGATCCGACCTCGGTGCACTTCTGCCACGCTGTGGGCCTCGACTACGTGTCCTGTTCGCCCTACCGGGTGCCGATCGCCCGGTTGGCCGCGGCCCAGGCGGCGTTGGGCGCCGGAGGGGTGCACTCGACCGCGTGACACTGCGGAAAACGTGACCGTATGGTAAGGGGGCTTCGGCCCCCTTATCTTTCCAGTGGACAACGGACCCCTGCGAGGAAGCGACGATCATGCTCGATCCGAACTGCGTCTTCTGCAAGATCATCCAAGGCGAGGTGCCGAGCTTCAAGGTGTTCGAGGACGACCGGACCCTGGCGTTCATGGACATCAACCCCGCCAATCCGGGCCATGTCCTGGTCATCCCCAAGTTCCATGCGCCGGACGTTTTCGAAATCGCCGAACCGTGGCTCGGCGCGTCCGTCGACGCCGTCCAGAAGGTCGCGAGAGCGGTGCGGGCGACCGTCGATCCCGATGGCGTCAACATCGTCCAGG
>JAUXFS010000400.1 GCA_030622775.1 Rhodospirillales bacterium
AGGAGAAGATGACTGCCCAGATAGCCAATACCATCAGCGACATTCTCGAGCCCAAGGGGGTGGCGGTGGTGATCGAGGGGGCCCACCAGTGCATGACCACCCGCGGCGTCCACAAGCCGGGCGTGATCATGGTCACCAGCCGAATGCTCGGCGGTTTCCGGGAGAACGCGGCGACCCGGCGGGAATTTCTGGCGATGATCGGCAAGCCCACCGGCGGCGAGGGCATTCTGGCCTGATACCAACCAGCGTTGATATGAGCCGCGCCCGCGCGAACTGGCCGAACGATCTCCTTCGTTTCCTGCTCGGCACTCTTCCCCCTTGACCTAAGCCCGCCAAAGGGCTTGTTTCCTGTGCTTCTTTTCGTCACCGGGTTGAGGGTGGGCTCCCGCCGTTGTTGGACTTCCGTCCCGTTTTTCTCGTTGTCGGCATCCTGCTCGGAACGCTGTCGTTCGGCATGTGCCTGCCGGCCGCCCTCGACGCCATCAAGGGCAATCCCGACTGGCAGGTGTTCGCGGTCTCAGCCAGCGTGACGATGTTCACCGGCATCGCCCTTGCGCTGACCTGCCGGACCAGTCAGTTCCGGATGTCGGTGCGTCAGGCGTTCGTGATGACGACGGTGAGCTGGGTGTCGCTGACGTTCTTCGGATCGCTCCCGTTCATGTTCTCCGAACTGGAGATGAGCTTCACCGACGCCTTCTTCGAGGCGATGTCGGGGATCACGACCACCGGCTCGACGGTGATCACCGGCCTCGACACCGCGCCGCCCGGGATCCTGTTGTGGCGCGGCATCCTGCAGTGGTTGGGCGGTCTCGGGATCATCGTCATGGCGATCGCCCTGATGCCGATGCTGGGAGTCGGCGGCATGCAGATGTTCCGGGTCGAGGCGTTCGAGACCGGAGAGAAGATGATGCCCCGGGCGGCGCAGATATCCGCGTATCTGAGCATCATCTACGTTGGGCTCACGTTCGCCTGTACCGCCGCCTTGTGGTTCGCCGGAATGAACGGCCTGGAAGCCGTCGTCCACGCGATGACGACGATCGCGACCGGGGGTTACTCCACCAGCGACGGCTCGGTCGGCAGCTTCGATAGTCCGCTCATCGACGCCATCATCACCATCGGGATGATTGCGGGCAGCCTGCCGTTTTTTCTCTACCTGAGAACGATGCGCGGTAACCCAAGAGACCTGTTCGAGGACTCGCAGGTGCGCTGGTTTCTGGGGATTGTCGGTACGGCTATTCTGACCGCCGCGCTGTTCCTCTGGCTCGACGCCGGTTTCGATCTTCTGTCGTCGCTACGTTACGCCTCGTTCAACATCGTTTCGATCATCACCGGCACCGGCTACGCGACCTCCGACTACTGGTTGTGGGGCAGCTTCGCCGGTCCGATTTTCTTCTACATCATGTTCATCGGCGGCTGCACCGGGTCGACCACCTGCGGCATCAAGATCTTCCGCTTCCAGGTGCTATGGGCCGCCGCCAACACCCAGTTCAACCACCTCATACGGCCGCACGGCATCTCCATCCCGTACTACAACCGCCGGCCGATACCCGACGAGGTGATTACTTCGGTACTCAGCTTCTTCTTCGTCTTCGGCGTCTGCTTCGCACTGCTCGCCGTCGGGTTGGGCATGCTGGGGCTGGACTACGTCACCGCCATTTCCAGCGCCGCCACCGCCATCTGCAATGTCGGCCCGGCGCTCGGTCCCATCGTCGGTCCCGCGGGAACCTTCCAGTCCCTCCCCGACGCCGCCAAATGGCTGTTGTCGGCGGGGATGCTGCTCGGTCGGCTGGAGCTGTTCACGGTGCTGATCCTGCTCACCCCCGGGTTCTGGCGCGGCTGATCCGATGATGGATGCCGGAGCGCCCGTCGATTTTGCTCCGCCGACCGGTGGCGTTCGACACCACCTCGTCAAAATCCAATCTGGAGTTGATCGATTTCGTCGCCGACGTTCTCCGCGGCCAGGGGATCGAGCCCCACATGGTCCCCAGTGCCGACGGCGCCAAGGCGAGCCTGCTCGCCACCATCGGCCCGAAAGTGCCCGGCGGCGTCGTCCTCTCGGGGCACACCGACGTCGTCCCGGTGACCGACCAGGCATGGACCGATGATCCGTTCGCCGTCATCGAACGCGACGGCCGGCTCTACGGCCGGGGCACCGCCGACATGAAGAGCTTCATCGCCGTGGCGCTGGCGATGGTGCCCGAATTCCGGGCGCGTACCCTGAAGGTCCCCATCCACCTGGCGTTTTCCTACGACGAGGAGGTGGGCTGTCTGAGCGCGCCGGAGCTGCTCGAGCGGATCGTGCGGGTGCTGCCGAAACCGGCGCTGGCGATCATCGGTGAGCCGTCGGAGATGAAGGTGGCCAACGCCCATCGCGGCATCACCGCCTTCGTCACCACCGTCACCGGCCGGCCGGGGCATGCCTCGGCGCCCGACGCAGGCGTCAACGCCATCGCCTTTGCCGCCGAGTGCGTCGCCCACCTGGGGCGCGTCGCCGGCGAGTTCGCCGCCGGCCGCCAGCCCGGCGACGCGCCGGTCCCCGAGCACACCACCCTCAACGTCGGCCGGATCGAGGGCGGCTCGGCGGTGAATATCATCGCCGCCCATTGCCATTTCGCCTGGGAATGTCGGCCGGCTCCGAGCGTCGACGCCGCCGAGGTGCGCTCGATGCTCGAGTCCTTCGCCGAGGCCGAGCTGTTGCCGCGAATGCGGAAAGTCGCGCCGGAAGCCTCGATCGCCACCGAGCAGACGGTCGCGGTGCCGGCGCTGGCGCCCAAGGCCGGTTCCCCGGCGGAGGCGTTGGCGCTATCGTTGACGGGTCAGAACCAATGCGGGAGCGTGCCATTCGCGTCCGAGGCCGGCATGTTTCAGGGCGCCGGCATCCCCGCCGTGGTCTGCGGTCCGGGCAGCCCGGCCCAGGCCCACCAGCCCGACGAGTTCGTCTCCCTCGAACAGGTCGACGCCTGCGCCAACTTCATTCGCCGCCTCGCCGACTGGGCGGAACGCAGATGAGCACCCGGGCGGCGCCGTGGCGCCGCCCCTTCCGGTCCTTCCGCCCGTCGACGGCGAACGGTCAGACGAAGATGAAGTCGGCGTCGGTGAGATCGCCGGCGGCGGTGTTGCTCAGGATAATGGTACCTCCGTCGCCATCGTAGCCGGTGATCCGCGCGTGGACGCCCCACTGGCTGATCGAGAAATCGTCCGTCGAGCTCACGTCCTCGTAGGCCGAAAGATCGATCAGGTCGAGGCCGTCCTCGAAACCGCCGATGGTGTCCTGCCCGTTGGC
>JAUXFS010000066.1 GCA_030622775.1 Rhodospirillales bacterium
GATCCCCTTCACCTGCCGGAGATCGCCTCTCGCACAGGCCGGCTCGAGGCGACCCTGGAGGACGGGCTGCTGACCCTTCGCGGAGAATTGTTGACCGCCGACGGACGCATCGACCTGGAAGCCGAAGGGCCGCTGCCGCGGCGGCTTTCGCTCGACGCGGTCAGCGGAAAGCTGCGGGTCACCGCCGAACGCCCGCCGCTACCGGTGCTGGAGGCCCGAACCGCCAGGCTCGAGGCGAAACTCGTCGACGGTACGGCGACCTTGAGCATGGAAATCGACGCCCGCGAGGGCCGGTTCCGGGTCGACGCCGAGGGGCCGATGCCGTCCGGGCCCCTGCCGACGGCGCTCCGTGGCCGGGCCACCCTCGACATCGATCTCGCCGGCGTCGAAATTCCGGGCGTTCCCGCCCCGGTGGCGCTAAAGGGCCGGGCGCTGGTCATCTCCGACGACGAGGGGCTGACCGTCCGGGCGCTCGAACCGCTGGTCGCGGCGCTGACCGGCAACAGCCGACCGGTCGGCGTGCGGATCTTTCCCCACGTAGCGCCGTTCTTGATCACCGGGCCCTTGGACACGGTTGCCGCCGGCGCCGAGGTGCGGATCGCCGAAGCCCGGGTCGAGGCCGCCGGCCGCACCTTCACCCTCGGCAACGTCGACGCCAGCGTCACCATCAAGCCGACCCGGCAAATCCACCTGCGCCGGGCCTGGATCAACGATCTCGGGCCATCGCCGTCGCTGCCGGCGCTGAAGCTGACAGGACGGGCGTCGCTCGATGATCCGGACCTCCGGTTCACCGGCACCGCCAGCGCGGCGGGCGACAGGCTGATGGTCGACTTCGACGGAACCCACCGCGCCGACACCAACGCCGGCAGCGCCAGGCTGCGGCTGCACCGTCTCGACTTCCAGCCGGGCGAGCTTCAGCCCCAGGACCTGATCATCGGGCTCGGCGACGACCTCTCGGCGGTGACGGGACGGATTGAGGCCGGTGGCCGCCTGCGCTGGGGACGCCGCGCCCGGGCTTCCGACTTCACCGTCCGCGTCGAGGACCTCTCGTTCGACCTCGAGGGCATCCGCGTTGACGGCGTCGGCGGAAAGGTCGTCATCGACCGCCCGTGGCCCTTGCGCACGCCGCCGGGCCAGGCCCTGGTCGCCCGGCGCATCGACGTCGGCGCGCCAATGACCGACGCCGTCGTTCGCTTCCGGATCGACGAGCGGAGCCGGCTGGCGATCGAAGAGGCCCGGGTTGACCTGTTGGGCGGGCGGTTCGCGGTCGGGCCGGCGATTTTCGACCCCGCCGCCGACCGCCATCGGGCAAACGTGCGACTGACCGGGATCAACATGGAATCGCTTCTCGCCATCGCCGAGATCGACGGGGCCGCCGCCACCGGCCGGTTGAACGGCGAGATCCCTCTGGTGGTTTCGCGCGATGGGTTTTCGGTCACCGGCGCCGTGCTCAAAACCGAAGCCGCGGGGGTGCTGCTCTACGCGCCGGTGTTTCCGCCCCCCGCATTGCAAGGCGGAGGCGAAGGGATTAGCCTGATGCTCGATGCCCTGAAGAACTTCCACTATGACGAGGTCAGCGTGGCTGTTGATGGCCGAAGCGGCGACGAATGGAGCGTGAAGTTGCACGTGAAAGGGAAAAATCCTGATTTCATGGATGCTCATCCTTTTGTCTTCAACTTGAACCTGAGCGGCAGGTTGGATGAAATCATCCGCTCCGGGCTACAAAGCTACGAGCTGCCCGCGCGCCTCGGCGAGGGACTCTCGAAGGGACGGCCGAGTGCCGCTGAATAGATGGAGCGGAAGGTGATCAAGGGAACGCGATCGTTTTGGCGGGTGACCGTTCTCACGGTTTTCGCCTCCGCCGTGCTGACCGCCTGCCAGCCGACGGTCAGGGTGGAGGGGCCGAGAGAGCCGATCACCATCAACCTCAACGTCAAGATCGAACACGAGGTCCGGATCAAGGTCGACAAGGAGCTGGACAGCCTGTTCGAAAAGGATTCGGAGCTGTTTTAGCGATGCCCAACCGCCGATTCGCGATACTCGGTCTGATCCGTGCCACCGCCGCCGTTCTGGCGATCGTCATGTTGGCCGTTTCGCCGCCCGTTGCCACTCCGGCGTTCGCCGGAGCACTCGACAACGCCAAGAGCGCGGGCCACGTGGGCGAGCGCCCCGACGGCTATCTCGGCCTGGTCGATCCGGGGGCGCCGGCCTCCGCGCGGCAACTGGTCGACGACATCAACGCCAAGCGCCGCGCCCACTACGCCAACATTGCCAAAAAAGCCGGCTCCAACGTCCGCGACGTCGGCATCCTTGCCGGCAAAAAGCTCATCGCCAACGCGTCGCCGGGCACCTTCTTCATGGACTCGGGGGGCCACTGGCGGCGGAAGTAACGCCCCTACCCGCGGGCAGTCAGGCTCTCAGATGTAGTATTCCTTCATCGGCGGGAAGCCGTTGAAGCTCTGCGAGGCGTAGACCGAAGTGTAGGCGCCGGCGCTCAGCAGGGTGACCTTGTCGCCGGTCTTCAACGCCAGAGGCAGGGCATATTGGTATTTCTCGTAGAGGATGTCGGCGCCGTCGCAGGTCGGCCCGGCGATCACCACCGGCCCCTCCGGCCCGCCGTCGTAGGGCGTGGTGATCGGATACTTGATCGCCTCGTCCATGGTTTCGGCGAGGCCGCCGAACTTGCCGACGTCGAAGTACACCCACTGCTCCGGATCGTCATAGCGCTTGCGCGCGACAAGCAGGACCTCGGTTCGAATCACCCCGGCCTCGGCGGCGATACAGCGGCCGGGCTCGATGATCATCTCCGGCAGGTCGTTACCGAAGTGCTTGGTCATCGCCCGCATGATCGCACCGGCGAAGCGGTCGATCGTCGGCAAATCGTCGCCCAGATAGCGGGCCGGGAACCCGCCGCCGAGATTGATCATCCGCAGTTCGAGACCGGCCTCGCGCAGGTCGGAGAACACCATCGCCGTGCGGCCGACGGCGACGTCCCACCGCTCGGGATCGGTCTGCTGCGAGCCCACGTGGAACGAGATGCCGTGCGCATCGAGGCCAAGGTCGGCGGCCCGGAGCATCAGGTCGCGGGCCATGTCCAGTTCACAGCCGAATTTGCGGGACAACGGCCACTGGGAGCCCTCGCTGGACGTCAGGATGCGGCAATACACCTTCGAGCCGGGCGCCTCGGCGGCCAGCTTGCGCAACTCGTCTAGGCTGTCGAAGGCGTACAGGCGAATGCCCCGATCATAGGCGTGGGCGATGTCGCGGCGCCTTTTCACCGTGTTGCCGTAGGAGATGCGATCCGGCTCGGCGCCGACGGCCAGGCACTGGTCGACCTCCTCGGCGCTCGCCGCGTCGAAACTGGATCCGAGGCCAACCAGCGTTCGCAGCACCGGCGTGGCCGGGTTGGCCTTGACCGCATAGTAGACCTCGGCCGCCGGCATGGCGGCGCGCAGGGCCCTGTAGTTCGCGGCAACCTCCTCGATGTCGACGACGAGAAATGGCGTCTCGAGACGGTCGTTAGAGAGAAATCGTAAAATTTTGGGATTCACTTCCCACCCCCTCCGGTTTGTTCTTTTTGGAGTTTCGGGTATGAGGGCACGGCCCCGCGAGGCGGCCGGGCGCGACGGCGTCTGGCGGCTTCTACGCCGCGAGCAGACTGGAGTGGGGGTTCTTCCTGCCGAGCAGGAGAATGTACGACTTGCGAAACCCGCAGCTGAAATCCATGGCTCTCTTCATGCCATCCTACCCCAAACAGCACCGGTTTTTTTTGGCCCGACCGGTCGCCTCAAGAGGTTACCCCAGATGCTACCTCCTCGGAGCACCGTGAGCGTGGAAACCCATTTATAGGCCACAAAACCCGCAAACCTAAAGAAAATTCTTGCCGCGCGCTCCCGCTCGAACGACAGCCCGTCCCGCAAGCGCCCTAGTCCGAACCGGTCAGATCAGGCCGGCCAGCGGTGAAGATGGGTCGGCGTAGAGCTTTTTCGGCATCCGCCCGGCAAGATAGGCCAGACGCCCCGACTCCACCGCCAGCTTCATCGCCCGCGCCATCCGGATCGGATCCTTGGCCTCGGCGATGGCGGTGTTCATCAGTACCCCGTCGCAGCCGAGTTCCATGGCGACGGCCGCGTCCGACGCGGTCCCGACCCCGGCGTCGACCAGCACCGGCGCCGATGCCTGCTCGACGATCAGGCGAATGTGGACCGGGTTCTGAACCCCAAGCCCCGAGCCGATCGGAGCCGCCAGCGGCATGATCGCGACGCAGCCCATGTCCTCCAGGCGCTTGGCCAGGATCGGATCGTCCGAGCAGTAGACCATCACCTCGAAGTCTTCCTTGATCAGCGTCTCGGCGGCGGCCAGCGTCTCGGTCATGTTCGGATAGAGTGTCTTCTGGTCGCCGAGCACCTCGAGCTTGACCAGATCCCATCCGCCGGCCTCGCGGGCGAGCCGGAGGGTGCGCACCGCATCCATGGCGGTGTAACACCCGGCGGTGTTGGGCAGATAGGTGTAGGTCTTGGGGTCGACGTAATCGACCAGCATCGGCTGGTTGGGATCGGTGATGTTGACCCGGCGCACGGCGACGGTGACGATCTCCGCGCCCGAAGCCTCGATCGCCCGCGCCGTCTCCTCGAAATCCTTGTACTTCCCGGTACCGACGAGCAGACGGGACCGGAACCGCCGGCCGGCGACGAGCAGATCATCGTCGGATCCGGCCGCGGCATCGCTGCCATGCCGGGTGGTGTCGGGAGCGCCGCCGCCGATAAAATGAACGATCTCAATCCGATCGCCCTCGGCGACGGCCGTATCGCCGTAGCCCGACCGCGGGACGATCTCCAGATTGCGCTCGACCGCCACCTTCTTCGAATCCAGGCCGATGTCGGTGAGCAACTGCTCGACCGTGATCGGTGCGTTGAAGGTCTTGGGTTCGCCGTTGACGGTAATGTGCATTGAGATACGACCTGTTCGCGACGGCCGCGGAAATGCCGGGAATGGATAAAGCGACCGCTACCTTGTGGGGGCTAACATAGTCCAAACGCGAGGTTACACAAGACCGTGACCGTGCTATAAGCCGCGGTCGTGATATGGCTATACGTGCCGCGATGACCCGCAAGATTCTGATTCTCAACGGACCGAACCTGAACCTCCTCGGTACCCGCCAGCCGGAAGTCTACGGCGGTGAGACCCTGGCCGGGATCGAGGCTGCCTGCGCCGGACGCGGCGAGGCCCTCGGTGTCGAGGTCGAGTTCCGTCAAAGCAACTCGGAAGGCGAGCTGGTCGACTGGATCCAGCAGGCCCGCGGGACCTGCGCGGCGCTGATCATCAATGCCGGCGCCTATACCCATACCTCGGTGGCGATCCTCGACGCCCTGCTCGCCCTTGACATCCCGATCTACGAAGTGCACCTGTCGAACATTCACCGGCGCGAAGACTTTCGTCACAACTCGTACGTCTCGAAAGCGGCCGAAGGGATGATCTGCGGCTTCGGCGGGTTCGGCTACCTGATGGCGCTGGAGGCGGCGGCGCGAAGGTTTGGGACATCCAGCGAAGGATAGGACAGCCGGGAATAGACATGACCACGTCGAGCAAGAAACCAACCGTCAATGCCGAGATCGTCCGCGAGCTGGCGGGTCTGTTGGATGAAACCGGACTCACCGAGATCGAGTACGGCAGCGGCGATTTGCGGGTGCGGGTGGCGAGGACCGCGGCGCCGACATCGGTAATGGTGGCCGCGCCGGCGTCCGCCCCGGCGCGGTCTGGGGCGGCCGGCGGCGAGGCCGACCCCGTCGTCGATCATCCGGGCCTTGTCGCCTCGCCGATGGTCGGCGTGGCCTATACCGCCACCGAGCCCGAATCGCCGCCGTTCGTCAAGATCGGAGATACGGTTGCCGTCGGCGACACCATCCTGTTGATCGAGGCGATGAAGGTGTTCAACCCGATCAAGGCGCCCCACTCCGGCCGCGTCAGCCAGGTATTTATCGCCAACGGCACGCCGGTGGAGTTCGGAGAACCGTTGATGATCATCGAATAGCGGGCGACCGCCGGTGTCTCACCCGCCCGTTTTTCACAAAGTGCTGATCGCCAACCGCGGGGAGATCGCGCTTCGCATCCTGCGGGCGTGCCGGGAGATGGGCGTGCTGTCGGTAGCCGTGCATTCGACCGCCGACGCCAACGCGATGCACGTGCGTCTCGCCGACGAATCCATCTGTATCGGCCCGCCGGCGGCATCCGAGAGCTATCTGAACGCGGCGGCGATCCTCACCGCCGCCACCATCTGCAACGCCGAGGCGATCCACCCGGGATACGGGTTTCTCGCCGAGAACGCCGACTTCGCCGCCATGGTCGAAGAGCATGGCATCTCGTTCATCGGCCCGGCGCCGGAGCACATCCGCCTGATGGGGGACAAGGTCGCCGCCAAGCGGGTCTGCCGGGAAGCCGGTATCCCGGTGGTCCCCGGGTCCGACGGTCCCGTCGAAAGCGAGGACCAGGCGCGCGCCGTCGCCGATGACATCGGCTATCCGGTGCTGGTCAAGGCGACCGCGGGCGGCGGCGGGCGCGGAATGAAGGTGGTCAACGAGCCCGACGAGATCGCGAACGCGCTGTCGACGGCGCGGGCGGAAGCGGTCGCCGCCTTCGGCAACGGCGAACTGTACATCGAGAAGTATTTGGCCCGGCCCCGCCACATCGAGGTTCAGATCCTCGCCGACCTGCACGGCAACGTGGTGCACCTGGGGGAGCGCGACTGCTCGGTGCAGCGGCGCCATCAGAAGGTTGTCGAGGAGGCGCCGTCGCCGGCCCTGAGCCCGAACGAGCGCGAGGAGATCGGGCGGGTCGCCACCACCGCCGTCAAGCGCTTCGGCTACCGCAACGCCGGAACCTTCGAGTTCCTGTACGAGGACGGAAAGTTCTATTTCATCGAGATGAACACCCGCTTGCAGGTGGAGCACCCGGTCACCGAAATGGTCTGCGGGATCGACCTGGTGCGCGAAATGCTCCGCGTCGCCTCGGGCGCGCCGCTCGGCTACGGCCAGAAGGACATCAACATCAACGGCCATGCCATCGAGTGCCGGATCAACGCCGAGAACCCGGAGACCTTCGCTTCGTCTCCCGGCCGGGTCGGCGACTATCACGCCCCCGGCGGCCTCGGCGTGCGGGTCGACTCGGCGCTTTACGGCGGATACGTGGTGCCGCCGTACTACGACAGCATGATCGCCAAGCTGATCGTCCACGGGAACAACCGCGACGACTGCCGGATGCGGCTGGTCAGGGCGTTGCGCGAGTACGTCATCGACGGCATCGAGACGACCATTCCCCTGCATCAGCGACTGCTCGAATCGCCCCGGTTCATCGCCGGCGACTACGACGTCCACTGGCTCGAGAAGTTCGTGAGAGGCGAGAATTAGACCCCTTGCCGGAGAACACCGGCTGACGCCGGAAATGATCGTTCGCGCCTATGCCTCGGGGATCTTCCCGATGGCGGCCAACCGGTTCGACCCGACGATACACTGGGTGGCGCCGAGGTTCCGCGGCGTTCTCCCGCCCGACGCCCTCCACGTGCCCCGCCGCCTGAAAAGAACGGTGCGCCAAGGGCGCTTCGAGGTCCGCTGCGACACGAGTTTCGAAGGCGTCGTCCGCGCCTGCGCCGCACCGCGGAAGGGCCGCGGCGAAACCTGGATCAACCGCGAGATCGCCCGGGTGTTCGGCCGGCTGCATCGGATGGGCCTCGCCCACAGCGTCGAGGCGTGGCGGGAGGATCGGCTGGTCGGCGGCCTTTACGGATTGGCGCTGGGCGGCGCCTTTTTCGGCGAGAGCATGTTCTCACGCGAACCCGATTCCAGCAAGGTGGCGCTGGTATCCCTGGTGGCGGCGCTCGGGCTCGGCGGGTTCGGCC
>JAUXFS010000335.1 GCA_030622775.1 Rhodospirillales bacterium
CCAACCCAACCAACACCCCACCCGAACCAGCGACAATGCCTCAACCAACCATCATCAAACCAAAATGAGAACTGCTGCCCATACGGGGCAGCCAAATTTCGCGCACGGGTTGTCTGAAATAGGAAGCTGGCCACAATCTGCAGCCTTGGATGGACAACGAAGGGTTGGCGCCGAGGCATCGGGTTCATGTCGACATGAAGGCGATTCCCCACCGCAGCCGATATTCACCGGCTCTTGACGCCGATCTCCCCGCGGCTTTTCCGATCCGCCGTCCAAAAAACCCGAGCCGCCTCGGTGGACGAAGACGGCCTCCGCGTCAAGCGGCGCGGCGCCGCATGGGACGAGAACTTCCTCGCAGGCCCCATCGCCCGCTAAATCCGTTCACCCTGTTCCCCTGGCGTTCAGGACGAGGTCGAGGCGGGCCGATCGGGCTGCCCCTGGACGCAGCTGTAGGTGGTGTACTCGATGTCGAACCAGTTGTCCTGGTAGGACTCCAGTGTCCGCGGAATCTTGCCCACCTGCCCACAGATCTCCACCGGCAGCCCCTCGGCCGTCGCGGCCGTGGTGAACAGGGGGATGGACCTGACATAGAACTTGGTGTCGCTGTAGTGCACGACCGTGGGACCGTCGAAGATCTCGGCGCACCCGGAGATCAACACCAGCGAGGTCAATAGGACCAAATGTCTCATGGGTGGAAAGTAACCGGCATCATCGACGGATACAAGCGTTCAGCTGTAAACATGCGATCAAAGTACCGCCGAACGCTCGCCGCCCTTGCCCATCCGCTTCGCGGGGACGATCCTCCGATTCAGCCGGGAGAACGCCTTGACCAGAGCGGCGGACATCTTTCTCAGCTTTCCTCCCGGCGCGACATGCGCCGCCGCTTCCGTCCGGCGCCCGATGCAGACCAAGATGACGACGTGGGCGGCATGGCGGTGCAGCGCGGCGTGGATCTGCCGGGCGTTATCGTATTCCTCGAGATGCCGATACCGCTTGCCTTCGCCATAGAGCCACTCACCAAGCTCGCACTGGTCGTCCCGGGCGACACGTTCGGGTTCCATGTCGCCGTTGCCGTAAATGAACTCCCGCAACTCCGCCATCCACTCGGCGTGAGCCCGGAACGGTGACCAATAGTGCATGTGTTTGTGCCAACGGTCCTTGATATCGACCGCACTAACCTAGAGCATCGATGCCGATCGTCAACGTACAGGATCAAAATCGACCGCCCGCCGCCGCCTCAAGTGAGGTAGTTTGCCTCCGATCCGGGACTTTCGTGGGGTGAACCGGTGCCGAAATCTATTGCCGCCGTAGAGGTGCCGGCGCTGCTGCGGCCCGGCATGCGGGTCTACGCCCCGGGGCTTTCCGGAGAATCGGCGCTTCTCGTCGACGCCCTTCGCGCCGCTCCGCAGTGCTGCGCAGACGTCCGTTTCGTCGGCGTGTGGCTTCCCGGTTACAACAACGTCGATTACGCCGGCCTGGATCCCGCCGCCCGCGCGACCACGTTCTTCGTCGGACCGGCGCTACGCCAGTCGTTTGCCGCCGGACGGGTCGACTACCTGCCGATCTCGTATTTCGCCGTCTATGGCTACCTGCGCGACCGGGCGGCCGTCGATCTTGCCCTTCTCCAGGTTTCACCGCCCGATACCGATGGTCGCTGCAGCCTCGGGGTCGCCAACGATTTCACCCCCGCTGTTCTCGGCAAGGCGGCCTGCAAGGTGGCGCACGTCAATCCGCTGATGCCCCGCACCGTCGGCGCCGCGACCGTCGCCATCGACGACATCGACTATCTCGTCGAGGCGCCACGCCCGGTGCTTGGCGGCGATGACGGGGTCGATGCCGAGTTTGTCGCCATCGGCCGCCACGTCGCTACCCTGGTGCCCGACGGCGCCACCCTCGAGGTCGGCGTCGGCAAGGTGCAGGGCGTACTGGCGGCGCTTACCGGCAAACGGGATCTGGCGCTGCACACCGGCGCGTTCTCCGATCCGGTGCTGCGCCTGGTCGAGACCGGCGCGCTGGCCGACCGCGACGGCGCGATCACCGCCGGTGTCGCCTGGGGCAGCGAGGCGCTTTACGCCTTCGTCGCCGGCAATCCGCGGGTCCGCTTCGCCCCGGTCGGCGTCACCCACGCCATCGCCACCCTCGGCGCCATCGAGCGGTTCATCGCGATCAACTCGGTGATCGAGGTCGACCTGCTCGGGCAGGCCAACGCCGAGATGATCCGCGGCCGCCAGGTCAGCAGCGCCGGCGGCATCACCGACTTCATGCGCGGCGCGCGGCTGTCGCCGGGCGGCCTCGCCATCGTCGCGCTGCCGTCGACCACCAAGGGCGGCACGGTTTCGCGCATCGTTGCGCACCTGGACGAGGGCGCGGCGGCCAGCGTCGCCCGCGCCGACATGCAAGTGGTGGTGACCGAGCACGGCATCGCCGATCTCCGCGACAAGTCCGTCGATGCGCGCGCCGAGGCGCTGATCGCCATTGCCGCGCCGGCTTTCCGTGACCAGCTCGCCGCCGCCTGGCACGAGCGGCGCGGCAGGATGTAAAAACAGCAGCGGCGGGCCTCGATCCTCGCCAGAGAATGAGAGAGGAAGTTCAGCCCGACGATATCCGAGCCGTAATACCAGGGGAGGCAAGTCGCATGCGCTTGCGGCGAACCCCGTCGATTCGGCGGCGGCCGAGTTCCCGTATATTGAGTATTCGAGGTAAAATATGCTACCATATTGGCACTTCTGGAGCGATGGGCTCTAGTATCAGGTGCATACGTCCTTTGAAGGAACCGGAACATCCGACCACCCCGGAGTCGTTCGACCCGCATCGCGGCGACGGGCAGCCGCGCGTCGCGGTCACGGTCCATATTGCCAAGGACACGTTCGAGTTGCTGCGCGACGTGGCCCTGGCCGGTCAGCTCGCCAACGTCGCGGAGAGATCGCACGAGGGGTTGGTTGACGGTCAGCCCAGGCCAACAACCGTGGAAGCGGTCGTCGGGATGCTGATCGACGGCGGCCGTCTTTGGCTCGAGGGCCAGGCCGATACCATCCGCAGACCGGGAAAGACGTGATCGCGGCCTCGCCTCCGCAACAGCCCCTTACAAAGCGCTTGGCGAAACACCCGTTTAACGGGAAGGAAAAAGGCGCTATAATCGGATGGGCTGGAACAACGACGAATTCCGCGAGGACTCGGAAACCGTGAACATCTCCCTGGCAACGGATCGCACGCGGGCTCGTCCTATGTCGGACGACACCCTGGAGCACTATCGGACTCAGGGCTTTGCCATCGTCAAGGGCGTCTTCGCACCGGACGAGATCGAGCGGTTGGCGGAAGCCTTCGATCGGATCTATGCGGAGGGCATGCGGCGTCCGAAGAGCTTTCGCCACGGCAATGTCTTCTACCGCGTCGCCGAGGACGCCAATCTGGGTCATGTGGTCCGCTATATGCAGTGGCCGAGCTATATCGACGACGTCCTCGATCGTTTCCGCCGCGACCCCCGGATGCTGGAGATCGTGCGGCCGCTGATCGGCGCCGATATCAAGCAGATCATCAACCAGATGCACTGGAAGCCGCCCGGCGCGGCGGCGGTCGAGTTCGGCTTCCATCAGGACATCCGCTTCCGCCGGCCGCGCAGCGCCTACCGGCACGCGGCGGCGTCCTACGTGCAGACCGGGATTGCCGTCGATCCCCACCGCCGAGAAAACGGGGCGATGGTCGTTTATCCGGGCAGCCACCGCCTGGGCGAGCTTGCACTTGCGGAAGGCCGGATCATGGACACGCCGCTGTGCGCGGACGACCTGACCA
>JAUXFS010000048.1 GCA_030622775.1 Rhodospirillales bacterium
TACCGTCCGCGGCGGTCGTCAAGCTGGTCAACAAGCTGAACCATCAAAAGGGCATCACCATCGACTATCGGGAGGTCCCCGGGGCCGACCATCTGTTTTCGGGCCACATGGCGGAACTCTCCGCCGCGGTTGAGGACTACCTGGACAAGGCGCTCGCCGAACCGGGCTAGCGGCGGAACTCACTTGCGGGCCGGCGCAATTCGCCGCCGGTTTGCGGCGCACGGACACCGGTCGTCGACGGCAGGCTCAGAGGCATGCCGAGGACCGATCGCACCGCGAGGAAGGCGAACGCCTGCGCCTCCACCCCGTCCCCGTTCCAGCCCACCGCTTCGACCGGTTCCACCGGGACGCCGAGGGCGTCGGCAAGCATCGCCATCAGCGCCGGGTTGCGGCGACCGCCGCCGCATATCAGCCATCGTGCCGGCGGCGCCGGCATGAACACGCCCGCCTCGGCGATGGTACGGGCGGTCACCGCGGTCAGCGATGCCGCTCCGTCGGCGGCGCTCAGATCTCGAACGGCATCGAGGACGAACGCGAACGCGTCCCGGTCGAGCGACTTCGGCGGCGGCTGCCGGAAGTAGTCGTGGCGAAGAACCTCTGCGATCGATCGCTCGATGATCCGACCGGAACTGGCGAGGCGACCGCCCTCGTCCATCGGCTTACCCGTCTTCGCCTTCGTCCAATCATCGATCAGCGCGTTGCCCGGACCGGTGTCGAAGGCGAGAACGGCGCCGCCGCCGTCGGCGGCTTCGTCCGACCCGATCCAGGTGACGTTGGCGACGCCGCCAACGTTGACCACCGCGATCGGCTTCGCGAGATCGCGGGCCAACGCGGCATGGAACAGCGGTGCCAGCGGTGCGCCCTGGCCGCCGGCCCTTACGTCGGCGCCGCGAAAATCCTCGACGACGGGTATCCCGATGAGATCGGCCAGCAGCTGTCCGTCGCCGATCTGAACGGTTTGTCCCGCCTCCGGCCGGTGCACGACGGTGTGCCCGTGAAAGCCGACGACATCCACGTCCCGGGCCTCGATCGACGCCGCCTCCAGCAACCCGGCCACCGCTTCGGCGTGCAACAACGTCAAGTCGCGAACAACCCCGGCCGCGTCGGCATCGGGCCTCCTTCCCAGAAGGCCGCGCAGCCGTTGGCGAAAGCGCGCCGGATAGGGACGGGTGAGGGCCGGCCCGAAGGAAACCAACTGCTCGCCGTCGGTGGACAAGACCGCCGCATCGATTCCGTCCAGGGAGGTCCCGCTCATCAACCCGATCGACGTCATTGGCCGAATTCCGGAATCCAATCCGATATCCTCGTCGTCAGTAATCATCCGTTTCGCTTTTTCGGGCACGTCGTTGTCCGGTCCCTGTGATCGTGGTAAGTACGCGCCTTCTCCATTCGTGCCAAGAGCCCGTTTCTTTCTCATAAGGCAAGCCACCGATGGCCACCTTTCGTTCGGATTTCGTCCGCACCATCGTCGACCGCGGATACCTTCACCAGTGCACCGACCTTGAAGCGCTGGATGCGCTGGCCGCGGACGGAATCCTTGTTGCATACATCGGCTTCGACTGTACCGCACCCAGCCTGCACGTCGGCAGCATGGTGCCGATCATGTTGCTGAGGCATTTCCAGCAAACCGGCCACAAGCCGATCGTGCTGATGGGGGCGGGCACCACCAAAGTCGGCGACCCGTCCGGCCGCGACGACACGCGAAAACTGTTGAGCGAGGAGGACATCGCCGCCAACATGGCCGGCATCAAGCGGGTGTTCGCCAAGTTCCTGGTGTTCGGCGACGGCCCGACCGACGCGGTCATGGTCAACAATGCGGACTGGCTCGACGACCTCGAATACATTCCCTTCCTCCGCGACTACGGCCGGTACTTCTCCGTCAACCGGATGCTGACCTTCGACTCGGTGAAGCTGCGTCTCGAACGGGAACAGCCGCTGAGCTTTCTCGAGTTCAATTACATGGTGTTGCAGGCTTACGACTTTCTTGAGCTTTCCCGACGAACGAACTGCACCTTGCAGATGGGTGGATCGGATCAGTGGGGGAACATCGTCGGCGGCATCGAACTGGCCCGCCGCGCCGACGGCCGCGCCCTGTTCGGGCTGACCACGCCGCTGCTGACCACCGCGTCCGGCGCCAAGATGGGCAAGACCGCCGCCGGCGCCGTGTGGCTCAACGCCGAACAGGTCTCGCCCTACGACTACTGGCAGTATTGGCGCGACTCCGAGGATGCCGACGTCGGACGGTTTCTGAGGCTGTTCACCGATTTGCCGCTCGATGACATCGCCGAACTCGAGCGGCTGGAGGGGGCCGGCATCAACGAAGCCAAGATCGTCCTGGCCAACGAGGCGACCCGCCTTTGCCATGGGGCCGAGGCGGCCGCCTCGGCGGCGGAGACGGCCCGAAGAACCTTCGCCGACGGCAATGCGGGTGATGACCTTCCGACGATCGAAGTGGACAAGAGCGAACTCGCCGTCGGGATCCCCGCCTTCGAGATTTTCCGTCTTGCCGGCCTCGCCGCCAGCAACGGCGAGGCCCGGCGTCTGATCAAGGGCGGCGGCGGACGTCTGAACAACGCCGTCATCTCCAACGAAACGCAGCCGATCACCGTGGCCGACGCGGATTCGAACGGCGTCATCAAGCTGTCGGCAGGGAAAAAGCGTCACGCCCTGGTTCGCGGGGTCTGAGCACCGACTGCGTCACCACCCCGTCAGGGATCCTCGTCGCCCTGGGGTTCGATGGCCCACTCCTCGCCGTTGTCGCCGCCTTCGAAGATGGCGAAGAGGTTGCGCAGGAAGCCCGGCGCCAACACCGAAACCGAGTTGACCGAAACCTCGGGATCGTCCAACGGCCCCCTCATCGTGTATCTGGCGGCGAAAATACCGCCACCCTTCTCGCCACCGGTCAGCAGAGCGCCCAGCAACGGTATTTTGCCGAGCACGCTATTGATGGCGTAAAACGGAACAATCGTCCCTTTGATGTTGAACCTTTCGATTTCTCCCTGGACCTTCCCCGACGCGGTGACGCCGAGCGAACTGCCGGAGGCCTGAGCGTCCGTGATTTCCAGGATGTTGTTGTGCCACTTGAACGGAACATCCAGCTTCGAGAAAGAGATGCCGTCGCCGCGAAGCGCATCACCGATCCCGGTCAACGCCATGATGCTCAGGACCTGCGCAAGCCCCGGGGCGTTGATCAAGCGGTAGTCCTTGACCTTCAACCGGCCTTTGAGCGGTTGGTCCGGCTCGCTGTCGTCGAAGGTGCCTTCGAGCTTGAGAGTGCCGCCGACGATGTCCGGATAGATTCCCAGGGTACGAAGCGTGGAGCCGGCGTCGCTCCCCGTGATATTCAAGGTCCGCGTGGCCCCGTCGTCCGGAGTGATCGAAAATTCGATCGGGTTTCCACCACCGACGAGACCCGATCCCTGAACCAGCGTCCAGGTTCCGCGATCGCTGACGAACGTGCCCAAGAGCGCGTCGATGCGACGATCTTCGCCGAGCCACGCCGTGTCGATGTCGGCGGTCAAGGTGAACTTCGGGTCACGCTCGCCGGAAGCGTCCAACTCGAAATCGCCGCTCATGGCCACCGTCCAGATCGGTTCGAGATTGAGACTTGGGCCCCTGACAAAAATGTCAGATCCGCCGTCCCCATGAAGCACCACGATGCCGGACAAATCGGTCCTGCCGTGGGATACCGTTTCCAGATCGATCTGCCCCGCCTCGCCCTTTGCCCCGAAACGAGCCGAGCCTACGATGTGAAGGTCTTTCCCGGTGAGAGCAAATCGAGGAATGCCAGTGACCCGATCACCCGCCAGGTTCGCCACCACCCGACCGGCGCCCGTTTCGCCGATCGGCTTTTTCCAGCCCAGCAACGGGACGCTGAGGCCGGCTTTCGTCGTATCGATCCGCGCCTCGACCTTTTGCGCGTCGCCCTGGAACAGGGTGTGCTGCAACTTGAGACCGAATCTTCCCTCCACGTCGGCAACGATGATCGGCGCCACCTCCATACCCACGTCCGTGAGAAAAGAGACGCCGGCATCGGCGATATCGAGGTTGTAACGGCTATCGAACGGTGCACCGTCGGTGAAGTTCTCTCGCCAGACGAGATTGCCTTCGGTCCCTTTCAGGGTGATCTTGCCTGTCGCGTCCATGCCATCCTTGTCGACCTTGAAATCAAGGCTGCCATTGGTGATGTCCGTGCCAAAAAAGGCACCAGCGACGACGAGGTCGGAAATCTGGGCGCTGGCGGTGATTTCGAGTTCATCCAGGCCCAGAGTCCTTATCAAGGGAAAGCCGAATTTGGCGCGGCCGACGGCGAAACCTTTGGTCTTCGCCGGGTCGACCCCCATCGCCTTGGCATAGCCAAGGGGCTCGTGATCGAGGAGTCCGAGGACCTTGTTCACCGGCCCCTCGAGTTGAAGCTCGATGTCCGCCCTTTCCACCGGCTGATCCAGGTCGGAGAGAACGGCCCTGCCCTTGCGAAGGGTGACGCCGACGGCCTCGCCGCCGGTGATCGAAACCGAAAGAGCCTCCAGATCCAGGGTGGCCGTGCCCGAGGCTTTGCGGACCTTGGGCATCGGCGGTAGATAGTCGACGGTGAGGTCGACGATGTCGATGGTCCCGGCAAGCTCGGTCAACTCGATACCGTCGGCGCCGGGGCGCAGCGTCAGGTCGAACCGGGCCTCGGGAAAGACGCCATCGGAGAGCGAGGCCACCGACCACTCCCGGGCGTCGCTCTTCACCGACCGGGGCCAGTAAAGCGGCAGGTCGTCGGCCTCGAGGTCTTTCACCGTGACCGTGACGTTTCCGGTCGTCGCATCTCCGACACCGTCGATGGTGCCGCTGACGGTGACTTGCGGCCCGACCAGATCGATCTCCAGCGAGTCCACCTCGACGCGGTCGCCGTCGCCGAGATACCGTCCCTTGCCGTTGATCGACGCCAGCGGGAATTCGTGATCGATCGGCGCCGGAATGAAAACCGTACCGCCCTCCTCGAGAGTGATGTTGAGGTGGTCGATCTCGATCTTTCCACCGGCGCTCTCATAACGACCATGAAGCTGGGTTCCCCGCACCGCCAGTCCCAAGGCCAACGCGGGCACGCCCACGCCCTGGGCAACCGTGACCGGTAGGGCCAGTTCTCCAACGCCGCCGATGATGTCGAAGCCGATCCCCTCGACGACGCCCGCGCCATCCGTCTCCAGGGTCACCGTGCCGCGAAGCGGAAGGTCGAAGGCCTCCAGCACCTTCAGCGCCGGGGCCATGCGCGCGAACGAGGCCGGCCGCAGTTCGTCGAAACTGACGCCGAGATCCAACCTGTCATTCGGTGCATCGAATTCGCCGATCATCGCCATGTCTGCCTGTTCCCCGTCGAGGGCGATGGTCAGGAACGCCTCGGTTTTGAGGCTATTCCCCTCCCGCCACAATCGGGCGACACTCGACGACCCCTTCCACGATATGCCGAGGCTCTTGTCTTCCAAGATCACCCGGGCGTCGAGGATGCGGACGCCTTCCAGATAGCTCATCGCGTTGTCGGGGTTGGGCGGGGCCAGCAGATCGGCGAGCACGCGATCGAAAAGAGCCTCCGCCCCCGGGCCCTCCTCGGCGAAGTCGACGTCGAGGTTCCCGTCAGGCTGGCGGCGGAGGCGAACGCTGGGCCGAAACAGCTCGACCTCCATCGGCGCGACCACGCCCCTGACGAGGGCGGCGACGTTGAGCCCCACCGACAGCTCCGGCACCCGAGCAATGACCGCGCCGTCGGAACCGATGGCGCTGACGTCGACGAACCGGATGTCCAGCGCTCGCTCCCATCCGGCCCAGGTGAGAACGGTGTCGCCAATGCGAAACGCGAACGGCTGGCGTGGATCACTGAGGATTCGCTCGACCGTCGGGGTGAGGAAAGCCAGCGATACCGGCCCCTGCGACAAGCGCCACGCCGCGAACGCCAGACCAACGGCGATCACCGCCGTCAGCCCGCCGAGCAGGTAGACAAGGATCCGAAAAGTGCGCTTTATCACCCGCTTTCCTTATGTCGGGCCAGTTGCCCTATCGAACCGATGCCGCCTTGACCGAACCCATCGGCTCGCCCAGTGTGCGGAAAATCGGAGCCCCTGAACATGCCGAAATCCGGCTTTGTCTTCGAAGACCGCGGCATTCCCGAAGCCGCCGACCCCGATCGTGCCCGCGTCGGGCGCGAACGCTGGCAAGCCGCCGTGGACCGCGTCGAAGACGAGGAACTCGCGTCCCTCGCCGACGACCTGCTCGGTGATCCCATCGCCCGCCGCTCTCTCGATGCCCTGTTCGGCAACAGCCCGTTCCTCACCCTTGTAGCCGAACAGGAGCCCGCGTTCACCGGCGCTCTTCTGATCGACGGTCCCGACGCAGCCCACGCCGGGGTAATGAATTTTGTCGCCGAGACCCATCGCCGCGCGCTTGCCGGCGACAATCCCGCCGGACCGCTACGCGTCGCCAAACGACGCCTGGCACTGACAACGGCGCTCGCGGATATCACCGGTGCCTGGCCGCTGGAGACGGTAACCGGCGCGCTTTCGGACTTTGCCGACGCAGCGCTTCGTTGTGGCGCAGGCTACCTGCTCCTCGAAACCGCCTCGCGGGGCGCATTCAATTTGCCCGATCCTGAAGACCCTGAACGGGGTTCCGGCCTGATCATCATCGGTATGGGCAAACTCGGCGCGCGGGAACTCAACTATTCCAGCGATATTGACCTTATCATTTTTTACGACCCCGAGCATATCGATACCAGCGAGCCGGAGGCACTCCAGCACCATTTCGTCCGACTTACCCGTAATTTAGTGCGGCTGATGGCGGATCGCACTACCGACGGTTACATTTTTCGAACCGACCTGAGGCTGAGGCCGGACCCGGGTTCAACGCCGCCGGCCCTGTCGGTGATCGCCGCCGAAGCCTATTACGAGACCCTGGGGCAGAACTGGGAACGGGCGGCATGGATCAAAGCTCGCCCGGTCGCGGGCGACCGCGAAGCCGGTGCGAACTTCGTCGCGCGGCTGACCCCGTTCGTTTGGCGCAGGAATCTGGACTTCGCCGCCATTCAGGATATCCATTCCATCAAGCGCCAGATCAACGCCCACCGCGGCGGCGGCGCGATCGCCGTAGCCGGTCATAACATCAAGCTCGGCCGGGGCGGCATTCGGGAGATCGAGTTCTTTGCGCAAACCCAGCAACTGATCTGGGGTGGCCGGCTGCCGGAACTCCGCACGAACATGACCGTCGAGGCCCTCGCGGCACTGGCCGAAGCCGGCAAGATCGGGGGCGATGCCGCCCGGGAACTCACCGAAGCCTACCGCTTCCTGCGCCAGGTCGAACACCGGTTGCAGATGACCAACGACGAGCAAACCCATACCCTGCCGGAAAATCCGGAAAAACTGCACGCCGTTGGCGTGTTCCTCGGCTACTCCGACACCGCCGCTTTCCACCAGGAATTGCTCGCCCGGCTGCAGCGTGTGGAGGCCCATTACGCGGAGCTGTTCGAGGGCGCCCCGGCACTGAGCGTGGCGGACGACGTCGGCGGCAATCTCGTGTTCACCGGCGGCGAGCCCGACCCCGAAACCCTGCGTACCCTGGAGCGACTGGGCTTCGCCAATCCGGAAGCGGTCGACGCCGCGGTCCGCGGCTGGCACCATGGGCGCTGTCGGGCAATGCGCAGCGCACGCGCACGCGAAACGCTGACGGAGCTGATGCCGATTCTGCTCAAGGCTCTTTGCGAAAAGCCCGATCCCTACGCAACCTTCCTCTCGTTCGACAAGTTTCTGAACGGGCTGCCGGCGGGGGTGCAGTTGTTCTCGATGTTCCGCGCCCAGACCCAGCTGCTGGGGCTGGTCGTGGAAATCTTGGGCGACGCCCCCGGGTTGGCCGAATACCTGACCCACCGCCCATCGGTGCTGGAAAGCGTGTTGGGCGCGGATTTCTTCGATCCGCCGCCGCCTCCCGAGGAGCTGTTCAACGAACTGGACACAATGCTGGCGCGGGCGCGTGATATCGAGGACATCCTCGACTTCAGCCGTCGCTGGGCCAACGAGCGCAACTTCCAGGTGGGCCTTCAAAGCCTTCGGAGCCACCTGCGCCCCGATGAAGCAACGGTCGCATGGAGCAACATCGCGGAGGTCGCACTCCGTGGCCTCTACCCGAGGATGGAGGAGGCGTTCACCAACCAGCACGGCAGCATTGCCGATTCCGGCATGGCCATCATTGCCATGGGCAAGCTGGGGGGGCGTGAAATGACCGCGGCCTCGGATCTGGATCTCGTTTTCGTTTATACGACGCCGGAGACGGGGGTCGCTTCCGAAGGACCTCGGCCGCTGCCGGCAACCCAGTATTTCGCCCGGCTCAGCCAACGGCTGATCAACGCCGTTACCGCGCGGACCACCGAAGGCCGCCTGTACGAGGTGGATATGCGGTTGCGTCCCTCGGGCAAGGCCGGCCCGATCGCCACCAGCTTCGAGTCGTTCGCTCGCTATCAGCGGGACGAAGCCTGGACCTGGGAGCAAATGGCGTTGACCCGGGCACGGGTCATTGCCGGACCGCCGGAGTTGGTTGCCGGCATCGAAGCGGTCATTCGAACGGAGCTGACCCGCGAGAGAGATCCGGTGGCACTGGTCGCCGACGTGTCCGAGATGCGCGCGCGCATGGACGAAGAACATCATACGGAATCGATCTGGCAGGTGAAACACCTGCGCGGCGGCATGGTCGACATCGAATTCA
>JAUXFS010000441.1 GCA_030622775.1 Rhodospirillales bacterium
CCCTGGGGGCTGGCCAGCCTGTGGGCGGGCAGCGGCGCCCGCTACAGCTGGAAGGGGATCTGCGGATGCGCGACCCAAGCGCCGTTTCGCGACCGCAAGACCGAGCTGTTTCGCTGGCAGGGGCCGGACAGCAAGGCGCTGTTGATGAAGTGGTACCAGTTGCTCGGCGGCGACGACTGGGGAAGCTATGCCGAGGCCCGCAAAAACCTCTCCGTCCCGAGAGTCGAAGAGGCGATCGAAAGGACCCGCCGCCGCCAGCCCGGCATCCCGTTGACCGGACTGTTCGGCGCCGGGCAGGACCAGGTCGAATACCGGACCACCGCCTTTACCGACCTCGCCCGCGAATGGAACGGAACGCATCGGGGCGGCGACCGGGTGGTCGTCTCCAACGGCATCGATTTCTTCGAGGTGCTGGAGGAGCACGCCGACCGCCTGCCGGTGCTGCGCGGCGGCTGGGGGAACGACTGGGACCTCTGGCCCGCCACGCTGTCCCGGCGCACCGCCCAAATGCGAAGGGCGATCGAAAGGCTGCGGACCGCGGAAGCGCTCTCGGCGATCGCCCATTGGCGGGACGAGACGTTCTGGCCGCCGATCCAAGAGCGGCTCGAGGCGGCGTTCATCGACTATTTTAAGTACTTCGAGCACAGCTGGGGCAGGGTCACCGACGCGCTTTTCGAGGCGCTGATCGAAAACAAGAAACGCTGGGCCCGGTCCTTCGATGACGCGGTATCGGAGGCGGAAGCGTCGGCGGCGTCCCGGGTCGCCGGCTTGTTCGCGACGCCGGACGAGGACCGTGTCGTGGTCTTCAACCCGCTGGGTTTCGCGCGAACCGATTTCGCCGATGTTCCGCTCCCCGATGCCGGACCCCACGTGGTACGCGACGTGGCCACGGGAGAGGAGGCGCCGAGCCAGACCGTGAGCCTCGGCGGAAAACGTCACCTGCGGCTGCTCGCCCGGGACGTCCCGGCCCTCGGCTACCGGGTCTATCGTTACCAACGGGGCACGCCCGCGCGATCGCCCGACGCCGCCGAGATCACCAGCCGTCGGATCGAGAGCCACAGGTATCGCGTCGAGCTTGGGGGCGCGGGAGAGATCGTCGCCGCCTTCGACAAGGATGCCGGTCGGGAAATCGCCGCCGGCGCGCTGAACGATTTCGGCGGCGGCTCGGTTCGCGCCGTCGCCGCCGAGAACGTCGGCCCGGTGTCGGCGACGCTTCGGGTCGAGGTCGAAGGTCCGCCCCGGCGGCGAGTTGGGATTACCCTGTTCCGTGAGATCGACCGTATTGAGATCGAAAACGAGATCCTGGAGAACGTGGTCGAGCGCCACCACTATCGCTATCGCGTCGCCCTGTCGGAACCGCGGATCCGCTTCGAGGAGGTCGGCGCCATCGCCCGGCCCGGCCTCGTGTCGGAGGGAGGCGATTTCCTGCCGGGAACCCGGTCCGACTACATGACCCTCAATCACTTCGTCGGTTTCGCCGGAAACGGCTACGGCGTCGTCCTCTCCAACCGGGACGCGTTCGCCATGCGCGTTGGCGACAGCACGGCGAAAGAGTTCGACCTGCCGACCTCGGAAGTCAGCGTGCTGGCGCTCGGCAATCTGGCGTTCGAGAAGGGTATTCAAGATCAGGGGGGCGACGACCGGTTCCTCAACAGCTTCGCGGTCATCGGTGAGGCCGGCGCGTTCTCGGCGGCGCGGGCGATGCGCCACGGCCTCGCCCATCAGAACCCGCTGCGCGTCATCCCGCTCGCCAGAAACCAACCGGGCTCGTTGCGCGAGCCGACCGCATCCTTCGTCTCGCTCGACGTCGACAACGTGGTGGTGACGGCGATCAAGCCGGCGGAGGAGGGCGGTCGGGGGATCATCGTGCGGGTCTGGGAACTGGACGGCCGCGACACCGATTTCACCATCGACGTTTCCGCCTTCGCCCCCCGGGAGGCGTTCGCGGTCTCGCTGATCGAGACGGACATCGGTCCTGCCGCCTTGAACAACGGTCGCATTACCGCCACAATCGGCGCCAACGAGATCAAGACCTACCGCTTTCTGCCGACGCCGGCACGCGGGGACTGACGGCGCGGGACCGTTGGTATCATTCGAGGGACTTCGAACCACATGACGACACTACGAGGCTGGTCGGACGAGGCCGTCCGCAGGATCGAGGCGGACTTCAACCGGTCCGCCGACACCCACCTGTTCAAGCTGGAGTTGCCGCGGTTCGGCGGCATCGACGTCTATCTCAAGGACGAATCCACTCATCCCACCGGCAGCCTCAAGCACCGCCTGGCGCGATCGCTGTTCCTCTACGCCATCTGCAACGGCTGGGTGCAGGAGGGGACGACGGTGATCGAGGCGTCGTCGGGCTCCACCGCCGTCTCCGAGGCCTACTTCGCCCGGCTGCTCGACCTGCCGTTCATCGCGGTGATGCCCCGCGACACGTCCGCCGAAAAGATCGCCGAGATCGAATTCCATGGCGGCCGCTGCCATTTGGTCGACCGCCATGACCAGATCCACGAGGCGTCCTATCGGCTGGTCGAGGAGACCGGCGGCCACTTCATGGACCAGTTCACCTACGCCGAGCGGGCCACCGACTGGCGCGGCAACAACAACATCGCCGAATCGATCTTCAGCCAGATGGCCCAAGAACCCCATCCGATCCCCCACTGGGTGGTGATGAGCGCCGGCACCGGGGGGACCTCGGCGACGATCGGCCGCTACGCCCGCTACCGCTGCCACGACACCCGGCTGTGCGTCGTCGACCCGGAGAACTCCGTCTTCTACGACTGCTACATGCAGGGGCGGCGGGACCTGACGGTGGAAACCGGCTCGCGCATCGAAGGCATCGGCCGTCCGCGGTTCGAGCGGTCGTTCCTGCCGGGGGTCGTTGACCGGATGATCAAGGTCCCCGACGCCGCCTCGCTGGCGGCGATGCGCATCATCGCCGAACGATTGGGGCGGCGTCCCGGCGGCTCCACCGGCACCAATTTCTACGGTGTGCTGCGGATCGTCGCCGAGATGCTGGAGCAGGGCGTAGAGGGCTCCGTGGTCACTCTGTTCTGCGATTCCGGC
>JAUXFS010000415.1 GCA_030622775.1 Rhodospirillales bacterium
CCGGCGATCATCACGAACTCGCCCTGGGCGAAGTTGATGACGTGGCTGGAGTTGTAGATGATCGAGAACCCGAGCCCGACCAGGGCGTAGGTTGCCCCGACGGTGACGCCCGAGAACAGAAACTGCAGAAATTCAGCGAGCATGGTTTTCAGTGACGCTGTCGAAACGGCGGCTTCCCCGCCACGACAGCGGGGAAGCCATGGATTCGTAGTGGACTGATCCTACTCGAGCAGTTTCCACGTACCGTCGTTGACCTCGACCATGACGAACGAGTCGGGGCGCAGACCCAAGTGGTCGGCCACCGTCATGGTGAAGATGCCATCGGCGCCGACGAACTTCGCGGTCTTCTCGATTTCGCTCCGGACCATCTCCTTGTCCGTGGAGCCGGCCCGTTCGATCGCCTCGACGGTAATGAACAAGCCGTCGTAGGCGTGGCCGCCGAAGGTCGAGATCGAGTCGTTGTAGCGCTTCTCGTAGGCGTTCTTGTAGGCGCTCGCGACCTTCTTCTGGGGGTGCGCATCCGGAAGCTGGTCGACCACGAGCAAGGCGGCCGCGGGCAGACGCACGCCTTCCGCCGCGCCGTCGGCGCCCTTGATGAACCGCATCGAGGCGGAACCGTGGGTCTGATAGTGCGGGATGGTCATGCCGATCTGCTTGTAGTTCTTGGCGGCGATGCTGGTCGGCGCGCCGAAGCCGCAGTAGAGGAAGACCTGGACGCCCGCGGCATTCTTGATCTTGGTCAACTGCGGCGTCATGTCGGTGTCGCCCTTGCCGTGGGTCTCGTCGGCGACGATCTCGACGCCCATCTTGGGCGCCAGGGCGAGAGCGTTCTTGCGGCAGGACTTGTCGAAGCCGCCGCTGCCCGAGAGCAGGCCAACCTTGGTCAGGCCGCGAGCCTTCATGTCCTCGAAGATCTTCTCGACCGCGAGCTTGTCGGTGTGCGGCGTCTTGAACACCCACTTCTTGACCGGATCGACGATGACCCCGGCGCCGGCGAGAGAAACGAACGGTATTCCCGCCTCCTCCACTTCCTTGATCACCGCCATCGTCTCGCCCGTGGTGGTGCCGCCGACGATGACGTCGACCTTATCCTGCTCGATCAGCCGTTTGACGAAGGTCACCGCCTTTTTCGGCGACGTCGCCGAGTCGTAGATGATCAGCTCCACCGGCTTGCCGAGCACGCCGCCGTCCTTGTTGATCTGCTCCACATACATCTCGAGCGTCTTCTTCTCCGGATCGCCGAGGAACGACGCCCCGCCGGTGACCGCCAGAAACGAGCCGATCTTGACGGTGTCGGCGGCCTGCGCGCCGGCGATGAGCCCGAACGCCGCCACCACCGGCAACGCGGACCTTCCCAAACCCTTCAAAACTTTTCGAAACATTGTCGGTTCTCCCCTGAACTGAGCCCCTGGGCTGTTGTTTGTTGCCACTGTAAATAGGGGGAACCACATCAATCACATGGTCAAGAAAAAAACACAAAAAATGGGGCCAAACCGGGAAATTCGCTCCCGCCATCGGCAAGGCGGTCGCGACAACGGGACTCGGCCAACCCAAACGGGTGGGGCCGGGAAGACAACTCGACGAGACGTTCGCCAATGAACATCCGCGCCACCTGGGCCATGTTGGGGGTTGTCGTCTCGATCTGTAGCGCCTGCGCCGATTCCCCTCCGGCCGACCGCTCCCCTCCGGCCGACAGGATCGGATTCGATCCATCGACCCTGAATGAACAGGGGCTCTACGGACCGGCCGATGGCCTACGGGCGCTCAGCTACGAATACTGTATTCCCGAAGGCAGGGCTTACGCCGACGAAGTCGCAACGATCGATCCCACGGCCGAGATTCACCCGGGCTCGCCCGGCCGTATCGGTTGTTCCGACGACGAACCCCTGGTGACCGGGAATACCCATCAACCGAACTTCCGAGACATTCTCTCCAGGCTGGCCGGGCGACCCTACGTCGGACGCATCGAGCAAAGTTTCTTCGAGTAGCCGAAAGGGGTGGAACGCGCCCGTCCGGACGGGTACTCCCTACACAGCGGAACGACACGATTGGAGAGGACAGATGATCAACGCTCAGCCCGGCATTCTTGCTCCGGTTCCCGGCCACGGCCGTTTCATGGAGTTCGTTGCCGCGCCCGACTCCGACATCGGGCTTGCTCTCGCCGATCTCAGAAGCGTCGGCATCGATGAGCGGACCGTGATCGGGTTCGGACCGGCGCTGTTCGGGGCGCTGGGCCAAACCATCGACGGCCTGCGGCCGTTCCCGGGGCTTGTCGGACCGGGCTGCAACGTGCCGTCGACCCAGGCCGACCTGTGGTGCTGGCTGCGCGGCGACGACCGGGGCGTGCTGATGCACGAGGGACGGGCGGTCGAGAACGCCCTCGGACCGGCGTTTCGCCTCGACCGCGTCGTCGACGGGTTCAAATACGATCGCGGACTGGACCTGTCGGGCTACGAGGACGGCACCGAGAACCCCACGGGCAACGACGCCGTCGCCGCCGCCATCGTCCGCGGCAGCCGGCCGGGACTCGACGGCTCCAGCTTCGTCGCCGTGCAGCAGTGGATCCACGACCTCGAACATTTCGAGGACATGGATCAGGACCAGCGCGACAACATCATCGGCCGCCGGCTGAGCGACAACGAGGAGCTCGACAACGCACCGCCGTCGGCGCACGTCAAGCGGACCGCGCAGGAGAGCTTCGAGCCCGAGGCATTCGTGGTGCGCCGCTCGATGCCGTGGGCCGACGCCATCGGCGAAGGATTGATGTTCGTCGCTTTCGGCAAGTCGCTGGACGCCTTCGAGGCGCAGCTTCGGCGGATGGCGGGAGAGGAGGACGGCATCACCGATGGCCTGTTCCGGTTCTCGCGGCCGATCTCCGGCAGCTATTTCTGGTGCCCGCCGGTCGCCGACGGCAAGCTCGACCTCCGGGCGCTGGGTCTCTAAATCGCACGGAACAGGCCACCATGGACACGGACGAGTTCAGGCGTCACGCCCACGCGTTCGTCGACTGGATGGCGGACTACCTCGACGACGTCGAGTCCTATCCGGTCAAGGCACGGGTCGAGCCGGGCGATATCGCCAAGCGGCTGCCGGGCGCGCCACCGGAGAGCGGCGAGGCGATGGAGGCGATCTTCCGGGACTTCCGCGAGGTGATCGTGCCGGGGATGACCCACTGGCAGCATC
>JAUXFS010000273.1 GCA_030622775.1 Rhodospirillales bacterium
CGACACCAAAGGTTGACGCCCAAACCACCGTCGGCGCCGGCGACAGTTTCGTTGGCGGCCTGACCCTGGGGGTGGCCGGCGGCTGGTCGTTGGAGGACGCCTTCGCCCTCGGGATTTCCTGCGGTGCCGCGACCGTCCTCACCGCCGGGACGGAGCTGTGCCATCTCGAAGATGTCGAACGATTTTTTGAGCAGATCACCGGGCATGCGATGCCGCGGTTCGGGTGACGGAGTGGCTGGTTATCCCTCGACGTAGGCGAGCAGATCCCGCGCATACCGTATCCGACGCAAATACTCCCTCTTGTGTCGGCGAATCCAATTGGTCAGCGTCCACTCTTCCAAAGACGCCATGACCTCGGATCTGGGCATGAAGATCATCGCCCGTGTGGGGCCGCGCCTTGCCGCCCGCACCGGGACTTCAACCAGATCGTAGTCGCTGCCCTCGAACGCGACGAGGCGGGCCGTATCGGCCGGACGCAGGCCCGAAGCGAGGACGCCCTCGATCCGACCATCGGGCATCGGCACCAGGATCGGGTACGATGCGCCCTGTCTGTACACGCGCCGGTATCCTTCGACGAAAGCACCCTGGCGTCGAACAGTCGAGGCCGGCCGGCCGATGACCGCGCCGAGCACGTCTCCGTCCATCAGGGTTCCGTAAAAGAAGCAGTCCACGTGACGAACATCAGTCGAGGGCGGAGGCCAGGATGGCGCCGCGCGACGCCATGAAGTAGAGCCCGAGGTGGTGGGTCAGCTCCTGTGGATGGGCCGCCGTCTCCGGCAAGCCGAGAGCAAGGGCGGTCTCTTTCGGAAGATCGTAGGTGGCGCACCCGGGCTCGTAGACGACGATATGTCGCAGCGTCGGCATCATCCGATGATTGCGCGCCGACAACAGGGTGAGGACGAAGTCCATCACGCAGATGTCGGTGCAGATACCGACCACGACGATGGCTTCCAACGCCCTGTCGTTGACCCAGTGGATCATCCAGTTCTCGCCGGTGGCGACCTCGGTGGCGCCGACGAAGCCGTTGATGCAGTCCTTTCGCAACAGCGTTGCCTGCGGACAGTTTTCCAGCCACTTCAGTTGCGGAACCAGTTCTTCCTCGCCGCTTCCCTTCTCGCAGTGCGGCGGATACGGCGGTTCCGGCTTTCCGGGCTCATGGGTGTCCAGCAAGGCAACGATCGGCAGGTTCCTGGCGACGAAATCCCGCGCCAGCCGGTCGGTTTCCTCGACCATGCGTGAGACCTGGGCGTTGGCCGTTTGGGGTGCCAGCGCGCCGGCGCCCGCCGTGGCGAAACCGTTGACCTCGTCGACGATGACCAAGCCGGTACGGCACGAGGCGGTATCGAACGTCCCCGCCGATACCGGCAGCTGAGTCTGCAGACGATCCAATGTCGCGTCGACGGAAGCACCCGTTGTCAAAGGTGGTCCTCCCTCAAGGCTGTCCTTCATCCAAGCGCCGTTGGTATAACCCCGCTCAGGCGAAGCTGTCGATCCAACTCGGTGATCAGGCGTTGCAGACCGGCTTCGTCGGCGGCCTCGCAACGACCGACCAATACGGCCTGGGTGTTCGAGGCGCGCAGAAGCCACCATCCGTCATCGGAGGTCACGCGAACGCCATCGACATCCTGAACGGTGATGCCGTTGGCATTCTTCAACCGCTCGCGCACCTCTTCGACCACGGCAAACTTGCGTTCCTCGGAACAATCGATCCGCAGCTCGGGGGTGTTGACCATGACCGGCATGGCATCGCGCATGTCGGCCAGACCGGCGTCCGATCCGCTCAACACCGAAAGCAGGCGGACCGCCGCGTAGAGGGCATCGTCAAAACCGTAATAGCGGTCGGCGAAGAACACGTGACCGCTCATTTCGCCGGCCAGCGGCGCCCCCGTTTCGGCCATCAGGTTCTTGATCAGCGAATGGCCGGTGCGGCTCATCAACGGCCGTCCCCCCATCCGCGCGACTTCGTCGAAGAACACCTGGCTGGCCTTGACGTCGGCGATGATCGTCGCACCGGGGATATCCGCCAGTACCGACTCGGCCAGGATCACCAACAGTTGATCCCCCCAGAGAACGCGGCCACGGGCGTCGATCACGCCGATCCGATCCCCGTCTCCGTCAAAGGCGATGCCGAGATCGCAGCCTTCCTCGGCCACCACCTGTTTCAATTGCTCCAGGTTCGCCTCGACGGTGGGATCGGGGTGATGGGCGGGAAAGCTGCCGTCGATGACCTCGTTGATCAGGATGTGTCGGCCGGGAAGTCTCTTGCTCACCATCTGAAGGACTTCGCCGGCGGCGCCGTTGCCCGCGTCCCACGCCACCGTCAGGGGTTTCCCGCCTTCGAAGTCCTCGACGAGCCTCTCCACGTAGGCCTCGGCCACCGGATGGTCTTCGGTCCTCCCGGACCCGGTGACGAAATCGCCGGCCGCCGCCAGACGGCCCAAGCGCTGAATATCCTCACCGAAGAACGGACGACCCTTGAAGGTGGTCATCTTGATGCCGTTATAGTCCGGGGGATTGTGGGAACCGGTAATCATCATGCCGCCGTCGGCGCCAAGGTGGTGGACCGCGTAATAGAGCATCGGCGTCGGTCCGAGGCCGATGCGGTAGACCACCAGTCCGGTGGCGACAAGTCCTTCGACCAGCGCCGCCTCCAGTTCCGGAGAGCTAGTTCGGCCGTCGTAGCCGACCGCCACCGTCGTCCCGCCCCCCCGAACGATGATCGATCCGAACGCCCGACCGAGGGCGCGGACGCCGTCCGAGGTCAGAGACTTTCCGACAATGCCGCGAATGTCGTATTCGCGGAGGATGGTGGGGTCGATGGAATGGGCGCCAGACATTGTTGCCACCGTCACCGCGGCTTCACGGGCGGCCGCCCGATGCTGGCATAGCGGAAGCCGGCTTCCGCCATCGCCGAGGAATCGTAGATGTTTCGCATGTCGATCATGACGGGACTCTTCATCAAGGATTTCATTCTCTCGAGGTCAAGGGCGCGAAACTCGTTCCATTCGGTCAGTATGGTCAACGCATCGGCCTCGATCAGGGTTTCATAAGCATCGTCGCACCAGACGACACCGTTCAGCAACGCCTTGGCCTGGCTCATGCCCTCCGGATCAAACACCCGGACGGTGGCCCCCGCCCTTTGCAGCGCCGGTATGATATCGAGGCTGGGCGCGTCGCGCATGTCGTCGGTATTGGGCTTGAACGTCAGCCCCAACACCGCGATCGTCTTGCCCGCCACCGAGCCGCCGCACGCGGCGACGACCTTTTCCGCGATGCCCTTCTTGCGTTCGTCGTTGATATCGATGACCGTCTCGACGATCCGCAAGGGGATGCCGGCGGCCCGGGCGGTCTTGGCCAGCGCCAGGGTATCCTTGGGAAAGCACGAACCGCCGTAGCCGGGTCCGGCATGAAGAAACTTGCGGCCAATACGGCCGTCCAAACCGATACCGCGGGCGACGTCCTGAACATCCGCGCCGACCTTCTCGCACAAATCGGCGATCTCGTTGATGAAGGTGATCTTGGTGGCGAGGAAGGTGTTGGCCGCGTACTTGACCAGTTCCGACGTGGTTCGAGAGGTAAAGACGATCGGCGTTTCGATCAGGTAGAGCACCCGATACAGGTGGCGCATGACTTCCTGGGCGCGCTCGCTCTCGGTGCCGATGACGATCCGATCCGGACGCATGAAATCGTTGATCGCGGAGCCCTCACGCAGGAATTCCGGATTGGAGACCACGTCGAAATCAGCGTCCGGCCGCGCCTCGCGGATGATCCGCTCGACCTCGTCGCCGGTGCCCACCGGCACCGTCGATTTGGTCACCACCACCGTATAGCCGTCGAGGGCTTCGGCGATCTCGCGTGCGGCGGCATAGACGTAGGAAAGATCGGCGTGGCCGTCTCCCCTTCGGCTCGGGGTGCCGACGGCGATGAACACGGCTTCGGCGCCGGTCACCGCCGCCTTCAGATCGGTGGTGAAACTGAGCCTCTTCGCCCGAACATTGCTGAGCACCAGGTTGTCGAGCCCCGGCTCGTAGATGGGCATTTCGCCCCGCGTCAGCCGTTCAATCTTGTCCTTGTCCGTGTCAACGCAGGTGACGTTGACGCCGAACTCGGAAAAACAGGCGCCGGAAACCAGCCCAACATACCCCGCACCGATCATCGCAACTCGCATGAAACCGTCTCACTTATTGCTGAAGGGAATTCTCAAG
>JAUXFS010000295.1 GCA_030622775.1 Rhodospirillales bacterium
CATCCGCCTCGATCCGGACGCGGGCCGGCTCGACGTCATCGACCGGCTGACGATGGCGGGGCCGGCGGCCGTCGATTTGCGGCTTGCGCCCTGGCTTCGGATCTCGGGATTGACGGTGGACGGCCGTCCGGTGGCGATCGAGACCCTGGAGCACCCGCGGTTTTCCCTCGGAGAAGGCGAGACCCACGACGTCGTCATTGCCTACGGCGGGGCACTCCCACTCGAGCGCCGGCCCGCCGCCGACGGCCCGCTCATCGGACTCGAAGGAACGTACCTGCCCGCCGGCGCCGGATGGCTTCCCGGCACCGGTCGCGACCGGGTGACGTACACGCTCACCATCACCGTGCCACCCGGTTCGCGCGCCGTCGCCACCGGCGATCTGGTCGCGGAGGAGGCCACCGGGGACGGCTACCGGGCGACGTTTTCGGCCGATCGCCCGTCGGAGCCGCCGACGGTCTTCGCCGGCCCGTACGTCGTTCGGGAGCTTCGGCGCGGAGGGATCCGGCTGCGCACCTATTTTCACCCGGAACTGGCGGAGCTGGCCGACGACTATCTCGACCGCTCGGCCGGATATCTGGAATGGTTCCAGGAGAGGATCGGCGCCTATCCCTTCGCTGATTTCTTCTTGATCTCGTCGCCGCTGCCGGTCGGTCTCGGGTTCCGCAACCTCACCTACGTCGGTCGCCGGGTGCTGCCGCTGCCGTTCATGCGGGGCCGGTCCCTCGCCCATGAAATCCTCCACAACTGGTGGGGCAACGGGGTTTACGTCGACTACGGGACCGGCAACTGGTGCGAGGGTTTGACCACCTACATGGCCGACTACGCCCTCGCCGCCGAGCGGGACCGCGAAGCGGCGCGGGAAATGCGGCTCACCTGGCTCCGGGACTTCGCCGCGCTGCCGCCCGAGCGGGATTTTCCGCTCGCCGCGTTTACCGCCCGCCGGCACCAGGCGAGCCAGGTGATCGGATACGACAAGGCGGCGTTCGTCTTCCACATGCTGCGCAACGAGATCGGCGCCGCGGCATTCGAGGCCGGCACCCGCCTGTTCTGGCAACGCAACCGCTTCACCACGGCGGGCTGGTCGGACCTGCGGCGCGCGTTCGAGGACGCATCGGGCCGGGATCTCTCCCGGTTCTTCGCGCAGTGGGTGCAACGGCCGGGCGCGCCCCGTCTCGAACTCGTCGCCGCCCGAGCGGAGATCGGCGACGCAGGCCATCGGGTCGCGGTGACCCTTGGCCAGGATGCCCCCGCCTACGATCTGCGGGTTCCGATCGCCGTCGAAACCGCGGACGGTGTCATCCGCGCCGAAGTCGACCTGACCGGTGCGGAGACCTCGGTCGCGATCGAGGTCGGCGGCCCGCCCCTCGTGGTGAGCGTGGATCCGGACCATGAGCTGTTTCGCCGTCTCGCGCCGGAGGAAACGCCGCCGATCCTGAGAGAGACCACCCTCGCCCCGGCGGCAATGGTCGTCGTCGCGACCGATGGCGCCAACGCCGACGCGGCGGCTCGGGCGTTGGTGACGAAATTGCTCGACCGCGCCCCCCGGTTCGTCGCCGCCGATGCGGCGGGAGCGGCCGCAACGCCGCTTGTGGTGATCGGCACCCGGCCGGCGGTGCGGCGGGTGATGGACGAAATCGGCCTCGGCGCGGTCCCCGAGATCGTCGCCGGGAACGGAACGGCGCAGGTGTGGGCGGGGCGCGGGCCGAACGGTCGTGCGTTCGCCGTGATCGCCGCCGACGACGCCGACGCGCTGGCGGCGCTCCACCACCCTCTCCCCCACTACGGCCGAATGAGCTATCTCGCCTTCGACGGGGCGAAGGCGGTGGTCAAGGGGGTGTGGCCGGCCGGCGACAGCCCCCTGCGCCGCGGCCTGGCGAAACCCTAGCGTTCCGAACAACAAGCAACGCCCGGGTAATGACTTCCAGCCGATCTTCCGATAGAAAGTCGACGAACGTCTCGGACCCGGTGACAGGGTCCGCGACGAGACAACACGGGACAGGACCCATGGCAAAGGCTGGTGAGCCGTGAACGAGCGCGCTTCGGAAGACCGTCAACCCGCATCCGGCGAACCGCAGAACGGCGATGTCGATCCGGCGGAGGGCGTCGGCGAACCGGCGGAGCGCCACCGGGACGCGCCGCTGTTCGTCGACATGGACGGGGTCCTGGTCCACACCGACACGACGGTGGAAGCGGCGTTCGCGCTGATCCGCAAGAATCCGGCCTACGCCCTCGCCCTGCCGTGGTGGCTGCTGAACGGACGGGCGAACCTCAAGCACCGGATCGCCAAGCGCATCGACATCGACCCGGAAAAGCTTCCCTACAACCACGGCTTCATCAGCTTCCTCAAGACCGAGAAGGCATCCGGCCGGCGGCTGATCCTGGCCACCGCCGCCGACATCGCCTACGGGCAACGGGTCGCCGCCCACCTGGGACTGTTCGACGCGGTTATCGGATCGGACGGAGAGGTCGACCTGGCCGGATCGCGCAAGCTGGAGGGTATCCGGGACCTCGTCGGTGACGGCCCCTTCGACTACGCCGGCAATCACATGCACGACTTCCGGGTCTTCGAGCACGCGCGCAAGGCAATCGTCGTCAACCCCGAGCCCGCGGTCCGACGGGCGATCGGCGGAAAGCCCGGGATCGACCGGATCTTCGACGACGGCCTGCAGACCTACAAGGATTACCTCCACGCGTTGCATCCGCGGCGGTGGCTGATGAACCTGCTCGTTCTGCTGCCGGTCCTGGTCGCCGCCGAACCGGCCGATCGGTGGATCTGGCTGCAGGCGGGGGTGGCGGCCGTGGCCTTTAGTCTGTTCGCTTCGTCGCTCTACCTGTTCGACGATTTCTTCAATCTGGCGCAACGGCGGATGCTGCCGGCGGCTGCCCACAGCCCGGTTGTCGGCGGCAGGGTCCTCGCCGACCGGGTGGCGCCGATGATCCCGGCGCTTTTCGTCGCCGGGTGCGTGATCGCCGCGGTGCTGTCGGGCGAACTGCTGGCGGTACTGGGGTTGTTCCTGTTCGTCTGGGTGTTGGGCTCGATGACCGCGGCGCATGCCGCTTGCGCGGGGATCCTCGCCTCCGGCCTGCTGTCGGCCATTCGCGTCCTCGCGGGCGGGATGGCGATCTCGATGCTACCGCCGACGTGGTTGATCGGAATCGGCCTGCTCGTCGGCGCCGTTGTCGAACTGGCGAGAACCCGCAAGCTCGGTTTCATCTGATCTGATTCCCCGATCACGTCCGGTTTCCTCACGCGAATCCAGAAACTTCGGCCCCGCTTGCCGAGGGGCCGACGCCAATTCCGCGTCCGGGTTTCCGACCAAACGGGTCGAAATCGCCTCCTGATCGTCATAAACGAGAATCACCCCCCACCTGTGCAGCTAAAAGTGATGCCGATCGGCAACAGTGCCCCATTTGGGTGTTAAAAGGGGTTGCAAAGGACGACTCACCTGTGATTCATTGGGTTCTGGCCACAACATATTGAAGGCCAAAGGAATGCGAACCCCAAATATGCGGATTCCGCACGAGTTCAAAACACGCCGGGAGGGTGGAGCACAACCTGACGGAGAGCCCGCGATACCCGCGCCGTCGGTGACCAGACCCCGACACCATGGGCCGGAACGAACGGCGGAGCGAACGGCGGAGCGAACGGCGGCGCGAACGGCGGCGCCGGACGGCGGCGAACGCGAAAGGCGGCTGACGGCCGCGCTCGACTCGATCGCCGAAGGAGTTTCGGTCTGGGACGCGGACAACCGGCTGGTGTTCTGCAACGACCGGTTCCGCGACGCCTACCCGACGATCGCCGGCCTGCTGATCCCCGGCGCGAACCTCGAACGCCTGCTGCGTGCGGCGGTGAAGGCCGGTCAGTTTCGCATCGACGGCCCGCCCGGGCGGTGGATCGAGGGGCACGTCCCCGGCCGCGGAAGCGACGGCGGGGTCCGGGAACAACGGCTCGACGACGGCCGCTGGCTGCGCGCGACCCAACGGCGAACGGCGGACGGCGGCCTGGTGTGGACGGTGAGCGACATCACC
>JAUXFS010000109.1 GCA_030622775.1 Rhodospirillales bacterium
CGAAATAGCGGAAATAAACCACGTTGTTGACGTGGCCGAGCATGTCGTTGTCGCCCCACCGGGTGGCGATCGGCAACCAGTAACGGTAGTGCGCTCGGGTGAGGTCGTCGGACATCGGCGGCTCCATGGTTCGATGATGTCGGTACTCAGACGAACGGAAGCATCGCTTCGGCGGCGGCGGCCGCGGCCTCGCTCATCATCATGTGGCCGCAGTCGGGAAGGACCACGGTGGTCGTCGGCGCCCCGGCCTGGGTCAGCGCTTGCGCCAGCGGTTCGGCCGCCGTTGCCGGGGTCATCCGGTCGTTCTCGCCGAGTAACAGCAACACCGGGCAGCGCACCGCCGCCGCCGCCGCCATTGCCCGTTGATAGCGGTCGCAGGCGCCGAGGCCGGCGTGCAGCACCCCCGGTCCGGCGTCGGCGAACAGCGCTCTCGTCGCCGCCACGTGCTCCGGGTGATGATGGCCCCAGCCGGCGATCATGTCGAAGGCCGCGGGGTCGTTCGCCGCCGCCGTGGCGAGCAGCTTGGGATGGACCGGCATGCGCTCCGCCACCCCCGCCAGGACCAGCGAGCGCACCCGGTCGGGCGCCTGCGCCCCCCTCTCCTGCGCCACCGTCTCCAGCGCCACCGTCTCCAGCGCCGCCAGCGCGCCCATGCTGAAACCGGCCAGGGCGACCCGATCGAGGCCGGCGGCATCGAGGAAACGGCGGATCCAGCCGGCGGCCTCGGCGATCTCCACCGGCGCGCCACCACCGGAACGGCCGTGGCCGGGCATGTCGAGCGCCAACACCCGCCGGCCGGCCGCGGCCAGCGCCGGACTCACCCCGGCCCACATCCGGTGATCCATGCCGGCCCCATGGAGCAGCACGACAGACTCGGCCGCCCCTTCGTTCAGCACATCCGCGAAAACGGCGTGATTATCGACTGTTAGTTCCATGGCGCGCTGTTGCCTCCCCGATCGATCGACGGCCACCCTATTGAGGCAACCGGCCACGGGTCAACGATGACGCACAAAAAAAGCCGCCCCGAAGGACGGCTTAGTTTGGATAGGGAGGAGGTCTAGTCGAACCAGGGTCTCGTTCCCTGTGGCCCGTGACCGGTTCGACATGGACGCTCGCGGGACAACTCAGGTTATACGCCTATCGCCGCACCACAATCAATAGTTTTTTTTATAACTGCAAAATTATTTTTAGTGGCGGTAAATGCCAACAAAACCCGCCATGGTTGCGCATCCTATTTGCCGTGAGTTCAGCGTCTGAACAGCGTTTCCGCGCCGACGCGCGCCGTTTCCTTGCCGGCGATGGTCTCGCGAACCCGGGCGATCTCCGTCTCGAGTTCGGCGACGTACTCGTGCAGGGCCCCGATCGACATCACCTCCAGGTTTTTCGGCGCGGGTTTTTTGGTTCTCGGTTCCAGATCTTCGGGCTCCATGGTCGTTCCTCTCCTTGACCGACGACGACCGGGCATATTAGGCATACTTGCAGGAAACCCTAAAACCGGAAAAGCCGGAGCCAAAGATGACCGAACCCCTGCCCGAAACCATGACCTGCGTCGAGATCAGCGCGCCCGGTGGCCCCGAGGTGTTGCAACCGACGACGCGCCCGGTGCCGCGCCCGGCGCCCGGCGAGGTGCTGGTGCGGGTGGCGGCGGCCGGGATCAACGGCCCCGACATCTATCAGCGCAAGGGGCTGTATCCGCCGCCGCCGGGGGCGACCGACATCCCGGGCCTCGAGATCGCCGGCGGCGTGGTCGCGCTCGGCGACGGCGTTGCCGACTGGCGGATCGGAGACGCCCTGTGCGCGCTCACCGCCGGCGGCGGCTACGCCGAGTACTGCACCGCTCCCGCCGCCCAATGCCTGCCGGTGCCCAAGGGCCTCGACATGGTGCAGGCGGCGGCGCTGCCCGAGACGTTCTTCACGGTGTGGAGCAATATCTTCGAGCGCGCCCGCCTCGCCGACGGCGAGAGTCTTCTGGTCCACGGCGGCGGCGGCGGCATCGGCACCACCGCCATCCAGATCGCCGGCGCCCTCGGCCACCGGGTGTTCACCACCGAGGGCGGCGCCGACAAGTGCGCCACCCTGGAGCGGCTGGGCGCCGAACGGGCGATCGACTACACCGCCGAGGACTTCGTCGCCGTGATCAAGGAAGCCACCGGGCGCAAGGGCGTCGACGTGATCCTCGACATCGTCGGTGGCGACTACGTCGCCCGCAACATCGCCTGCCTCGCCCGCGACGGGCGGCTGGTCAGCATCGCCTTCCGCAAGGGGAGCAAGGTGGAGATCGACCTGATGCCGGTGATGCTGAAACGCCTGACGCTGACCGGCTCGACGTTGAGGATCCAGTCGGTCGAACGCAAGGGCGCCATCGCCGCCGCGCTGAAACAAAAAATCTGGCCGCTGATCGAAGCCGGCGCGATCACGCCTGTCATTCACGCCCGGCTGCCCCTCGCCGAAGCCGCCGAAGGCCACCGGATCATGGATGCCGCCGGCCACGTCGGCAAAATAATGCTGGTGGTACCGACTAGCGAACTAGCGGACACGAATTGACGCGTGATATACGTGGGCTATATCTAAACCATAGATAAGAGACCGCCCGATCAAGCGGATCGGCTGCATTGCCGATACCCTGGATGGTCTTCGACTCCTGACAAAACGAGAAAACGTTCATGCCTCTCCCCCTTATGCCCAAGGCCACGGCCGTATGGCTCGTGGAAAACACCGCCCTGACCTTCGAGCAGATCGCCGAGTTCTGCGGTATGCATTCGTTGGAAGTCCAGGCCATCGCCGACGGCGAGGTGGCGATCGGCATGCTGGGCGCCGACCCCATTGCCGACGGCGAACTAACCCAGAAAGAGATCGACCGCTGCAGCGCCGATTCCAACGCGCAAATAAAGTCGGCGGAACGCAAGATCCCCACCCCCGAGGCGCGCCCCAAGGGCGCCCGCTACACACCGGTCTCGAAACGGCAGGACCGTCCCGACGCGATCGCCTGGTTGCTGAAGAACTACCCGGAACTGAGCAACACCCAGGTGGGCAAGCTGGTCGGCACCACCAAGCCGACCATCGACAAGGTGCGCGAACGCACCCACTGGAACTCCCAGAACATCAAGCCGCGCAACCCGGCGGGCCTCGGTCTGTGCTCGGGGGCGGAGCTGGAAAAGGAGGTCGATCTCGCCCGCGCCCGCGCCGGCAAGGTCCACGGCGGCTGATACACCACCCATTTCCCAACGGACACACCGCAACACCCTCCAGCCGATGAAGTGATCTTCATCGGCTTGCTGGCAAGCGCAAGTGCGCGCCCGCAGCGCAGCGAGGATAGCCAAGCGGACGGACGTCCGCGCCCGGCGATTGAGGGAACATCAAGAATCCCCGTCGCGCGCTCGCCGGTATTATGCCGACTTCCCTTTGTCGCCGTTGGCTCGCGAAAGGCGGAAAATCGCCGGCGAGGTTCTGAGCAAGCCGACGAATCGCTTGCGCAGGGCGCGCGGGGCGGCGGCGCGCCGCGTCATCCGGTAGCCGAGGAATCCGACGAAACAGAAGTGCACGACCGACGTGTAGACGAACATCGACGCCGGGCCGAACCGTTCGATGCAGACCGACGAGATCAGCGGCCCGACCGAGGCGCCGATGGCGTAGAAGAACAGCAGGCCGGCGGCAAGCTCGACATATTGGCCGGGGCCGGCATAGTCGTTGGCATGGGCCACCGACAACGAGTAGAGCGGCAGCGCGAACCCGCCGAAAATAAATCCGCCGGCGTAGATCTGGGTCGGACCGAGATGGCCGAAATTGGATAGCGACAGGCCGGCGAGGGCCGCGCCGGTGGTCGCCATGAGCAGGACCAGGCGCCGGTCGACCCGGTCGGACAGCCAGCCGAACGGGTACTGGAACACCGCTCCCGCGAGGATCCCCAGGCTCATGAACACCGCCACCTGATCCACGTTCAGCCCCATCTCCTGGGCATAGAGCGGCCCGATGGTGCGAAAGGCGCCGTTGGTCATCCCGATGGTCAGACACCCCATGCAGGCGACCGGCGAGAGCATCCAGATCGCATGCGGGCGCAGCCGGGCACTCTCGGGCGGACGCGGGCTGGTGGCGCGCGACAGCGACACCGGGATCAGCGACAGGCAGAACAGGATCGCGGTGACGGCGAAAATGGCGAACTGCGCGGCGCCGACGGCGGGCAGGATGAACTGGGCGCCGGTCACCGAAAACAGGTCGACGATGCGATAGAGGCTCAGGGTGCGCCCGCGGTCGGCGTTCGCCGAGGCCTCGTTGAGCCAGCTCTCGATCACCATGATGATCCCGGAGAACGAGAACCCCGCCAGCGCTCGCAAGGCCGCCCACGCCCAGGGCTCGGTAATCAGGCCCATGCCGAGGACGCTGATCGCCACCGTCGCCGACAACGCGGCGAACACGCGGATATGACCGGCGCGCTGAATGAGCTTGGCGGTGGTCAGGCAGCCGACAAAGAAGCCGATGAAATAGGCGGTGCCGATCAGACCGATCAGGGTCTGGGAGAACCCCTCGATATTGGCGCGCACCGTCACCAGGGTGACCAGAAGGCCGTTGCCGCCGAGCAGGATGCCGGCGGACACCAGGATCGGGATCAGCGAACGCGAGGGCGAGGGCGAGGACTCAGTCATCCAACCGATCCGGCGGACGATCCGGAGTTCCCGCCTCGTCCGAAGTCACCATCTCAACCGCCGGCGGCCGCAAGTACCGTCAGGCCCGTAACGCCCGCTCGAGAAAGTCGAGGCGATCCTGGCCCCAGAACAGCTCGTCGTCGTAGACGTAGGCGGGCGCGCCGAACACCTGGCATTCGAGCGCCCGATCGGTGTTCTCGGCGTGCCGGTCGGCGGCGCCCTGGAACGCCGGATCGGCCCTCAACCGGTCGAGGTCGATACCGACGGACGCCGCGACCTCGCCGAGGACCCCGGCGTCGCCGATATCCCGGTCCTGCTCCCACAGGGCCTTGCCCACGGCGATGGCCAAGCCGAGCGCGTCGCCTCCGGTCTGGCCCGCGGCGATGACCGCGTGCGCCGCGAGAATTTCATCGGCGGGGAAGTGCTTGGGTTTGAGCAGTATGGGGATCCCCAGATGATCCCGCCACCGCTGTAGCTCCACCAGCCGATAGGCCTGGCGCTCCGGCGAACGCTGCGGCAGCGGCACGCCGCCGGTCTTGCCGAACACCTCGCCCAGCTTGACCGGCAACACCTCGACCTCGGCGCCCGCCGCGGCGGCGATCCGCTTCAGCCGCTCGCCGCCCATGTAGCTCCAAGGCGAATTGAGCGCGAGATAATATTCGATCTTCTTTGCCATTACGTCATAGCCTCCCCAGTTCCACGTCCTCGCAGGAATGACCGAGTTGGGACAAACCCTCTTCCAGAAAATTGCTGAGCAGAGGAATGCCGAGGAGCGCTTCCAGGCGCCGGTTGTCCACATCCTCCAGCGCCGTCGAGACGATGGTCTTCCACTCGTCGACAACGTAGTCGCCACGGCCGAGCCAGACCAGCGCGAGAACCTCCGCCGACTCGTCCTCGTTCAACCCTTCGAGAAAGGCGCGGATCTCGTCGACGGTCGGATCGTCGGGATAGTCGAACAGGATCTCCCGGCTGGCGTTGTCGGTCGGGTTGTCGCCGGGATCGGGAACCTCCGGCTCCATCTTGACCTCGAATTCCCGCGCCTTGATGATCAGGTAGCAGACTTTTTCCGGTGCGATCGTCAGCATATCGTTCCATCTCCATTCACAGGTGGGAACATAGCCGCCCGTTTCCCGGGCGGCAAACGACATCTCGGACCGGGGACCGTCGGTACTATTCGCCGATGTCGAACACGATCCCCTGGGCCAGCGGCAGCTCGCGGGAATAGTTGATGGTGTTGGTCGCCCTGCGCATGTAGCTCCTCCACGAGTCGGATCCGGACTCGCGGCCGCCGCCGGTGTCCTTCTCGCCGCCGAAGGCGCCGCCGATCTCCGCCCCCGAAGGACCGATGTTGACGTTGGCGATGCCACAGTCGCTGCCGTCGGTGGCGAGGAACGCCTCGGCCTCGCGAACGTCGTTGGTGAAAACGCTCGAGGACAGTCCCTGCGGCACCTCGTTGTGAATGCCGATGGCGTCGGCGAACGCTTGGTAACGCATGGCGTAGAGGATCGGGGCGAACGTCTCGTCGCGGACGATGTCGCTCTGCGCCGGCATCTCGACGATCGCCGGCTTGACGTAGTAGGCCCGCGGGTATCGGTTTTCCAGAACCCTTTCGCCGCCGGAAACGCGTCCACCGTCGGCGGCGGGGGGGGACAGCGCCGCGTCCATCCGCTCGTACGACGGGCCGTCGACCAACGGCCCGACCAGGGTTTGCGCCTCCAGCGGATCGCCGACCCGCACCGACGCATAGGCAACCTTCAGCCGGCCGACCAGTTCGTCATGGATGTCCTGGTGGACGATCAGCCGGCGCAGCGACGTACACCGCTGCCCGGCGGTGCCGGCGGCGGCAAACAGGATCGCCCGCACCGCCA
>JAUXFS010000306.1 GCA_030622775.1 Rhodospirillales bacterium
AACGTCGGTGTTCACCTTGCGCGTGAACACCGGAAAACCCTCGAGCCCCTGCTCCTGGGCGCGTTTGATCTCCGCGTCCCAATAGGCTCCCTTGACCAGCCGAACCGACAACCGCCGCCTCTGGATCCGGGCCAGGGCGGCGAGCCAGTCGATCAGCGGCGCCGCCCGCTTCTGGTAGGCCTGAATCGCCAGGCCGAACCCCTCCCAGCCGGCCAGTTCCGGGTCGATGAACACCGCTTCGATCACGTCGAGGGTGATCTCCAGCCGGTCCGCCTCCTCGGTATCGACGCACATGCCGATGCCGGCGGCCTTGGCCCGTATCGCCAGATCCCTGACCCGCGGGATCAGTTCGCCGACGAGCCGCCGACGTTGGGCGAACTCGAAGCGGGGATGCAACGCCGACAGCTTGATCGAGATCCCCGGCCCGTCGACGAATCCCCGTCCCGCGCTCTCGCGGCCGACGGCGGCGATGGCGTTCTGGTAGGCGTGGAAGTAGCGCTCGGCGTCGCGGCCGGTATGGGCCGACTCGCCCAACATATCGTAGGAATGGCGATAGCCGTGGGCCTCGTTTTCGCGGGCGCGGTCGAGGGCCTCTTCGATGGTGCGTCCCATGACGAACTGGCGGCCCATGATCCGCATCGCCTGGATCATCGCCTGGCGGATCACCGGTTCGCCGCTTCTCGCGACCAGCCGGCGCAGGAGCGATCCCGGATCGCGGATCCCCGCCTCCTCCATGCGAATGACCCGGCCGGTGAGCATCAACGCCCAGGTCGAGGCATTGACGAACAACGACTCGCTGCGGCCCAGGTGCCGATCCCACCGGGCGTCGCCGATCTTGTCGGCGATCAGCTTATCGGCCGTCTCCGCATCGGGGACCCGCAGAAGCGCCTCCGCCAGGCACATCAGCATCACCCCTTCCTGGCTGGACAGGTCGTATTCGTGCATGAAGGCGTCGAGCCCGCCCGCGCTTTGCGCACGGTCACGAATTCGCTCGACGAGGGCCGTCGCCCTGGCGGCGATTCGCCGGCGCGACGCGACGCCGGGATCGGCCTCGGCGACCAGCGCTTCGACGCAGGACGTTTCGTCGGCGAGGGTCGCGGCCTGGATCGCCGCGCGCAAGGGATCGGGTTCGGGTTCGGGAAAGTCGCCAATGAAGGTCATGATAGCTGCCGGGCTCCGTCGCAAGCATGGACAAACGTGTCACATGGCGGAGCCTAACAGAAACCGCCGTCCACGTCGGCCCCGCAAAGGCCTCTTCCCCCTTGCCGCCGGGCGCGTCTTGTTTACGTTCCGCGAACCCGCCATCATGAGTCGCAATCGAGGTGAAAGGGTCCATTCATGGCGTTACCCCTGGTGATCGGCATCACCGGCGCATCGGGCGTCGTCCATGGCGTCGAATTGCTGAAGGCGTTGAAACGGCTCGGCCATCCCAGCCACCTGATCATCAGCGAGATGGGAGCGCGGACGCTCGCCATCGAGAGCGACGTCGGCCTCGAAGAGGTGCGGGCGCTCGCCGACGTGGTTCACAACGTCAAGGACCTGGCGGCGGCGGTCTCCGGCGGCTCGTTCCGCACCCGCGGGATGATCATCGCGCCCTGCTCGATCAAGACCCTCTCCGGCATCGCCACCGGGTTCTCCCACAACCTGATGATCCGCGCCGCCGACGTCACCCTCAAGGAGCGCCGGCCGCTGGTGCTGATGGTTCGGGAAACGCCGCTGCATCTCGGCCATCTCAGGCTGATGACCCAGGCAACCGAGATCGGGGCGGTGATCATGCCGCCGATGCCGGCCTTCTATCACCGGCCCGCGACGATCATGGAACTCGTCCACCAGAGCGTCGGCAGGGCGCTCGATCACGTCGGCATCGACAACGACCTGGTCGACCGCTGGTCCGGCCCCTGAAACTATCGGGCCCCTGACAGCCGCCGCTCAGTGTTCGGTGGCTTTGCGTACGATGGCGATGGCTTCGTCGAGCATCCGTCGCTGACGGTCAGAGATGTCACCTCCGATCTCGACTCTGAGAAAGCGCAGCTTTACCGCCGCGTCCTCGAGGGTCATCGCCGGGATCTCGTTGATCTGTCCTTCCACTTCGAGGATACGATCGAAGATGAAGGTCGCCTCTTTCTGGCGACTATCCGCGGCAAGCTTCTGAACTTCGAAATGCAGGCTCACAAGTTCGCTGTAGAGTTCCGCGAGCATTGGTTTCCCTCCTTGGCGGGCTGATATATTTGTTATTCAGGCGCCCACATCCTCCCTCTTCCGGCGTCGTTCTCCACATCCCGAGGATGGAACGCCTCCGCAGTGGGGTGCCGGCGATGCCACGACGAACAGTCCACTCAACCTTGCCCCCCTGCTCATCGCCGTGCCTTGCTCGACACCCCGAGGAACGTCAAACGACGAACCAACTGCGGCCCCCCTTGGCAATTGCCGACCCGTCCTGGCCCTCGACGGGAGCCGAAAATTGAACCCCAAGGAGACGAGTCGAATACTGCGTGGCGGCGAGGCGAGAGAAAATCCGCAATGATACCCAGAGTCATCCGTAAGGGCGCGGCGGGTGGTGAACCGCCTAGGTAGTTCTACTCATAGCAACCTGCGCAAGCCGCGGATCGCGCCGGTTGAACGTTCAGCGATCGCCCGTGCGGGTGTCGGAAGGGTACGGCGCACCGGGGACGACGCCGGCGGCCAAAGCCATGCGCACGAGATGGGAGACGCTCTCGGCCTCCAGCTTGCCCATGATTCGGGCGCGATGGTTTTCCACGGTCCGCACGCTTATTCCCAGGTCGAAGGCGATTGTCTTGCTTTGCCGTCCGCTAACCACGCGCTCCAGCACCTGTCTCTCGCGCGGGGTCAGCCTTTCGATGCGAACCTTGGCATCTGCGGCAAAGCGGTTCTTCGTCCGAGCCTCGGCGCCGAGATCGAGGGCGCGCCCGATACTGTCCAGGATCGCCGCCTTGGTGAATGGCTTCTCGATGAAATCGACGGCGCCCGCCTTCATCGCGTTGACCGCGAGGGGAACGTCACCGTAGGCGGTGATGAACACGATCGGCAGATTACCGTGTTTGGCTCGCAGCTCCGCTTGCAGGTCCAACCCGCTCAGTCCCGGCATCCGGACGTCGAGGAGCAGCACTCCTTCGCCAGGGACGACGGAAGCGTCCAGGAACTCCCGTGCCGAAGCGTAACTCTCGACCGCAAAGCCCTGAGCGGCCAGCAGCATGTGCAAGGAATGGCGTACCGCCTCGTCATCATCGACGACGAATATGGTTGGTTCAGTCATCGCGACCGGGATACGCGGATTCGATGGGGAGGGTAAAGCGCAAGGTGGCCCCGCCATCCTCGTTGGAGTTCGCGGCCAGATGGCCGTGATGGTCCTCGATGATCGAACGACATATCGACAGGCCGATTCCCATCCCTTCCGGCTTGGTGGTGACGAACGGCTCGAACATCCGATCCTCGACGTTCGCGGCGATGCCGGTGCCGGTATCACTGACCTCGACCTCGACGGCATCGCGGTCGCGGCACGATGTCCGTAGCGTAAGCCTGCGGTTTCGCGAAAGCGCCATCGCCTCGAGACCGTTTCTGATCAGGTTGGCGACGACTTGCTGGATCTGGATCTTGTCGACGAAAACCGCGGGGAGTCCCCGGTCCAGTTCGAGTTTCAGTTCCATTCCGTTTTCGGTCGCGCCGACCAGGGCCAGGGCGGTGGCTTCTTCGACAACGGCATTGATATCCTGCAAGCCCCGCCGTGTTTCGCCCTTTCCCATGAACTCGCGAAGATGGCGGATGACCTGCCCGGCCCGCTGGCACTGGTCGATCGCCCTGTCCATCGCCTCGTAAACGGTCCGCGGACAGGTTCCATCGATCTCCTCCAGAAGATCGCGAGAGGTCTGCACATAGTTGGTGATCGCGGTGAGCGGCTGATGAAGCTCGTGGGCGATCCCGGCGGCCATCTCTCCCATG
>JAUXFS010000188.1 GCA_030622775.1 Rhodospirillales bacterium
GCGACCTCCTCACCCATCAAGAAGACTTCCGGATCGCGACGCATTTCCTCGGCCATGGCGTCGCGCAGAGCCTCCCGAACGGTCATCGTGGCGGTGGACCCCGTGTACTCGGGTTCGGCCGGCGTCGCAACCGCTGCCGGCTGGCCGGCCGGGGAAGATTGCGTGTCGCTGACCGTCGGAGGCGAAGGTGCGGTAGCGACGGCCGGTACCGGAGCCGCCGGCGATGCGGCGTCCAGGGCCGAAGCGTCCTCTCCCTCTTCCAATAGGAGCGCGATGGGGGCGTTGACGGCGACGCCCTCGGTGCCTTCCGGCACGAGAATTTTTCCGAGCACGCCCTCGTCGACGGCCTCGACCTCCATGGTTGCTTTGTCTGTCTCTATTTCGGCGATCACGTCGCCGGCGGCCACGGCATCACCTTCCTGCTTCAGCCACTTGGCGAGCTTGCCATCGGTCATGGTAGGCGAAAGCGCCGGCATCAGGATTTGAACGGGCATGGGTTTCCTTCCGTCCGCTACTGGATTGAGTGGTCCGGGCTAAGCTTCCAAGAGAACATCGGTGTAGAGTTCGGCCGGATCGGGTTCGGGACTTTGCTGGGCGAATTCGGCAGATTCGTTCACCACTTCTTTAACTTGACGATCGATCTCCTTGAGCGCCACTTCGTCAACCAGCTTGTTGTCCAGGAGGTAGGCGCGCAGGTTGTCCAATGGATCGCTCTCCTTACGCACCGCGCTCACTTCCTCTTTCGTTCGGTATTTCGCCGGATCCGACATCGAGTGACCGCGATAGCGATAGGTCTTCATCTCCATCACATAGGGCCCCTTGCCAGAGCGGACATGTGCCGTGACCTCATCGGCCGCGGCTTTGACTTCGAGCACGTTCATTCCGTTCACCTGGACGCCCGGAATGCCGAAGCTCTCGCCCCTCCGGTAGAGATCGGTCGTCGCCGACGCCCGCTCGATCGAAGTGCCCATTCCGTACTTGTTGTTCTCGATGACGTAGATGATGGGCAGTTTCCACAGCGAGGCCATGTTGAACGATTCGTACACCTGCCCCTGGTTGGTCGAGCCATCGCCGAAATAGCAAAAGCAGATCCCATTGTCCTCGCGGTACTTGTGCGCAAAGGCGAGTCCCGTACCCAATGAAACCGAAGCTCCCACGATGCCATGTCCGCCGAAGAAGTTCTTCTCGCGGCTGAACATGTGCATGGATCCGCCTTTCCCCCGGGAATACCCGCCGATGCGGCCGGTGAGTTCGGCCATCACACCCTTAGCATCCATGTCACATGCAAGCATGTGGGCGTGATCCCGATAGGTCGTAATGACGCTGTCCTGCTCTTTCGCTGTGGCGTGCAGTCCGACCACCACCGCTTCCTGGCCGATATAGAGGTGGCAGAAGCCACCGATGAGCCCCATACCGTAAAGCTGGCCCGCCTTCTCCTCGAATCGACGGATGAGTAGCATCCGCCCATAGTGTTGGAGCAACTCTTCCGGGTTCGCATTCGCCTTGGTGCGGGCACTGGACTTCGCGGCCCTCCTCTTTCTGGGCGCCGCCTTCGCTTCCGTCGCCATAAGGCCTCCCTCGGTGAGTTGTGTGTTCCGCCGCCCCCTTCGACACGAACGCGCGAGAGCCTACTGCGGAGATAGATTGTTTCTGATCGTATTGCGATGCATTGTGCAATACAAGCTTTGAAATGAAAAAATTATGCGGCTAATCCTTTGTTTCATTGGAGAAAAATTCATTTAACTTAATTTAGATTAATTGCCTCACTTCCGATAGAGAGATGTTCGGGGCCGGATCCATCAACTGCGGGGATGAAGGGTTTCTTCATTTTGAAACCGAGATGCGCCGAGCCCTCAACACCGAATTCGTAACACCACGTCTAGGGCGGTTGGTTGGTGTATCCTTGGACCAGGTCGTGGCTGTAGGTATCGGAGTTGGTGGAGATGAAGATGAATGCGGCGGGTGAGAACACGGCAACGGAAGTCGCCAGCCGCCTGATCGATGCCGTGCGCGCGGTGGCGGCCGAACTCCATCCCTCCCGACGAGAGGCGCCGCTCACCCTCGACAGCTCTCTCGACCGGGACCTGGGGTTCGACAGTCTTGGTCGGGCGGAGTTGTTGGCCCGGATCGAAAGCACCTTCGAGGTTACCCTTCCGGACACCGTACTTGTCGCCGCCGAGTCGCCCCGCGACCTGTTGCGGGCGGTTCTTACCGCCAGAAGCCGTGAGACCGGCGCGCCCGCCGCCGCCGCCGAAGTGGCCACCGTCGACTTCGGGGAAGCGCAGGTCGTCCCTTACACCGCTACCACCCTCAACGAGGTCCTGGACTGGCACGCCGGCAAACATCCCGATCGTCCCCATGTTCGCTTGTACGCCGACGAGGGTGACGGCGAGGTGATCACCTACCGACAGCTCCAGCAGGATGCCCGACAAGTCGCGGTCGGGCTACAGGCTTGGGACGTGGAACCCGGTAGTGCGGTTGCGATCATGCTGCCCACCGGCCGCGATTACTTCGTCAGCTTTTTTGGCGCGCTGTTGGCCGGTTGCATTCCGGTGCCGATCTACCCTCCCACGCGTCCGACCCGGATCGAAGAACACCTGCGTCGTCACGTGGGCATCCTGCAAAACTGCCGCGCGCGCATCCTCGTCAGTTCGCCCGAGGCCAAGCCGGTGACAAGGCTGTTACGCGCCCATGTGGATACCCTTGGTTCGGCGGCCACCGCGGACGAGCTTGCCGCCGCGGGTACCGGCGAGTTCCAGGGTCCAGTGGTCTCAACCGATGACATCGCATTTCTTCAGTACACTTCGGGCAGCACCGGCAACCCCAAAGGCGTGACCCTGACCCACGCCAACTTGCTGGCCAACATTCGCGCCATGACCTCGACGTGGGAGGCCACTCCCGACGACGTATTCATCAGTTGGCTGCCCCTCTATCACGATATGGGGCTGATCGGCGCCTGGCTCGGTTCCCTGCATCAGGCGACGCCCCTGGTGATCATGTCGCCCCTCAGTTTTCTGGCCCGGCCATCCCGCTGGTTGAGGGCGATCCACCGATATCGGGGGACGATCTCCGGCGCGCCCAACTTTGCTTACGAACTTTGCCTGCGCCGCATTCGTAGCGAAGATCTCGAGGGAATCGATCTGAGCTCATGGCGCGTTGCTTTCAACGGCGCCGAGCCGGTGAGTCCGGAAACAGTCGAGCGTTTCTGCGAGCGCTTCGCCGCCCATGGGTTCGAGCGCAAGGCCATGGCCCCGGTCTACGGCTTGGCGGAGAATTGCGTGGGCCTTGCCTTCCCGCCGCTGCAGCGGGGACCGCTGATCGATCGGATCCTGCGCAATCCCCTTTCCACTTCAGGCCGCGCTATTCCCGCCCCTCCCGACGAGGAAAAAGTCTTTCGGTTGGTCGCATGCGGACGGCCGCTGCCCGATCATCAAATTCGCGTCGTGGACCCCGCGGGCCATGAACTGCCGGAACGGCAAGAGGGCCGGCTTCAATTTCGCGGTCCCAGCTCCACCAGCGGCTACTATCGCGATCCGGATGCGACCCGGCGACTTTTCGATGGCGATTGGCTGGAAAGTGGCGATCTCGCTTACATCGCAGAGGGCGACGTCTTCGTCACTGGTCGAGTCAAGGACCTCATCATCCGGGCAGGCCGTAACATCCATCCTACCGATTTGGAAGAAACGATCGGTGCCGTCGAAGGGATCGTGCGCGGGCGCGTCGCCGTCTTCGGGAGTGGTGAACCCTCGTCGGGCACCGAACGCCTGGTCGTCATGGCGGAGACCCGGAAACGGGAACCGGCCGAACTCGAGCAACTGAGGGCAGAAGTGAACGGAGCGACCACCGACTTGATCGGGGCGCCGGCAGATGAAGTGGTGCTCGCCCCGCCAAACACCATTCCCCAAACTTCGAGCGGGAAGATCCGCCGCGCCGCGTGTCACGAGCTTTGGGAATCGGGGCTTGTCGACAAGCCACACCGGGCGCCATGGCTCCAAGTCGCAAGATTGGCCGTGGCAGGCGCGTTACCCCAGCTGCGACGAGCCGGGCGGATGGTTCGCGCCACGCTTTTCGCAGCGTTTGCCTGGATCGTTGCCGGAATCTTTGCGCTGTTGGCTTGGCTGGCGGCGGTAGTCATACCTCGCTTCGCGTGGCGATGGTCCGTGTTGCGCGGCTGCGCCCAACTGATGGCACGAATTACGTGTACCCGCGTTTCTGTCAGGGGGCTCGAAAATCTGCCGCCGGCCAGCCGACCCTGCATCATCGTCTCCAACCACTCCAGCTACCTCGACGGATTCGTCCTTGTCGCCGTCCTGCCGAGGCCCATCAGCTTCATCGCCAAGGCGGAGCTTTCCCACTTTTGGTTCACGCGGGTGCCACTTGTTCGGGTCGGCACCCAATTCGTCGAACGGTTCAATCGGCAAAAGGGCGTTGAGGATTTCCACCTGCTAACGAGAACCGCCCATACCGGGCACGCCCCGCTGTTTTTCCCCGAGGGCACGTTCCGCCGAATGCCGGGGTTGCTTCCTTTTCATATGGGAGCCTTCGCCGCGGCCGTGGAGGCCGGGCTGCCGGTGGTGCCGATTGCCATCCGCGGAACCCGTTCGATGCTTCGCAGCGGCTCATGGTTCCCCAACCGCGGCGGCATCAGCGTGATCATCGGTCCGTCAATCCTCCCGGAGAAGGGCGGAGATCCCTGGGCCGCGTCGGTCAGGCTTCGCGACGCGGTACGAGGGGAAATCCTTCGCCATTGCGGCGAACCCGACCTAAAGCACGAACCATTCTTGATCTCCTCGGAAGGCGCTGAAGAATGACGATGGTCATTGTTTCGCGCCTTCCCGGGGAGGTGCGAAACGGGGCCAGTTTCTGAAGTCAGCCGCAGGGTCGCGAACGGTCTCGACGCCAAGGTAGTCAGGCCGGGCAAAACGGCCAACGCAATCGTTTTCTTGGCGGTCCCGCATCATCACCGTCGCTACGCTGGGAAGCGAAGGTGACGGCATATCAGGAAGATTCAGGGTATCGGCGACGCCTGTCCCTCCCCCTCCGCTGATTTCGTGAAGATCACGATCTCATTGGGATGTCCATAGTTCAGGATAC
>JAUXFS010000419.1 GCA_030622775.1 Rhodospirillales bacterium
CCGCACTCCTTGCCGGAAACCTCGATAGGCCGTCACAATGGGTTCCTATCAATGACCGTTGGTATCACGCCGCGCTAGCGCCGCCCCGGCGACACCGCAATCGCCGGCGATCGCGTTGGTCGATGAACGCGAAGCCTGCGGGGCCGGTAAGCGGTTGTTAACCGGTACCGAGGTAGCATCGCCCGGTATTTGCAAATCACTCTCGATGAGAAAAGGAAGCTTTGGTGTCGACCCTGATCAAACTGCTCAAGGACACCCGTGGAGCGACGTCCATCGAATACGGGTTCATCGCAGCCTTGATCGCGGCCGGGCTCGTCGTCGGGCTCGGAATCCTCGGCGACCATGTGGCCGCGTCCTACGACGACATCACCGTGAAAATCGAGACCGCAGCCGGACCCAACTGATCCCCGCCACCGAAGCCACCTCGGACCCCGCGACGTGATCGGCATTCTCGACTTCGGCAAGGGCAACCACCCCGCCGGGCTCAACTTCGGCGACTGTTTCAGCTACGCCCTCAGCCGGGCGGCGGGCGAGCCATTGCTGTTCAAAGGCGACGACTTCACCCGGACCGATATCGTCCCGGCGCTGTAACGGCGGATCGGGCGACCCCTGGTTTCCCGCGGTTACGAGGTCGGCCTTCCCCGCCGCCCGCCGATGGCAGCCGCGACCTCCGTCTTGACGCGCTCGAGTTCCTCAAGCCATGCAGTGACCTCATCGGGTGCCGGAACGTCGGGAAGAACGTCCGGGTCCGCCACCGGATAGCGGTAGGCGATGGCATAGGGGGTGAATCGACCCAGCGGGACCAGCGCGCCCCGCAGTTCATGCTCGCTCGGCAGTAGATCCACGAGATCGTCGATGTTGTGCCAGCGCGGTGGATCGATGCCGGCTGCGATCAGCGCCGCCTTGACCACCTTCTCCGCCGCCTGCTGGCAATGGTAGGCCGCGATCTCGGTGGTGGGCTCCGGACCGAGAAGGTTGTTGCGGACAGCCTTGAGATCACGCTCGGCAACGACGAGCCAGCGGACGGCCTCATTGCCCATAAACCAGGCTCCCCTCGTGGACGGCCTTGTAGCTGAGGGTGCCCACCTGCTCGCGGTTGCGCTCGAACCAACAGCGTCGGCAGGCGATCACGTCGGCGGGAATCCCGGTGCCTCGGCTCAGGCGGTAGGTGCTGTTCAGACGAATTTTGTCTCGCGGGGTTTCGTCGGGGACGACCACCAGCAGGTCGAAGTCGCTGTCTGGCGATGCGTCGCCCCGCGCCCGGCTGCCGAACAGGTAGACGGCTTCGGGAGCCAGCGCCGGGACGATGCGTTCGAGAAGCGCGGCAACGGCCTTATCGACCCCGTGATCCTGGTGAACGGCTTCCATTCCAGCATTCCCATTCTCAAGCCCTTTCAGCATGTTATCACGATCTTCAACGGTCGACAAAACGGCATCCGCTTCGAGCCGGGTCGCACCCCGCCTAAATCTTCGGCTGGGACACAAAAGCGGCGGGAATCCGCAAGGACCCCGCCCATCCTCGATATCGCACCGTTGCTACCGCCTTCCCTCTCGAGCCCCGGGTCGAAGCCACGGAATAGCGGAACAGGCGCGTAAGATAGATATTGTGTCTCCCTAATCCGTGTGCCCCCTAGGAAAGCGGTTTCGTTTTATATCAATTGGTTGGACGATATTTCTGGGCCCGATGTCGTCAATAGTGACCCCTGGATCAACTCGGGTGTTCGCCGGCCGCCTTCCCGACACCGGATTTCCACGCTAATTCAATGGGTTGTAAGATGATGCCGGCGGTGTATCGTCAACACTGGCGGGGTGCGATATAGAAAGGCCGTTGGATGCGCTTCGCGGGAAGGACGATGGCCTCACTCACCATGCTTCGCCTCGCGATGGCCGCCCTCCTGGTCGCGACGGCCGGGTGCGCCGGGTTCTCCGGGCGGGTGGTTTCGCCGGCGGGGGAGCCGGTGGCGGGGGCGCGGGTCGACGTCGCCCTGCACACCGACACCACCGACGCCGACGGAAGGTTCGGGGTCGGCATCGGCGAGACCCGGCGGCTGGTGATGACCATCGCCAAGGACGGCTACGCAACCGTGTCGCGGGTCTATGGCGGCGGGCTACAGGGCGGCGAATGGACGCTGGTGCGGGCGACCCGGCGCACCGCCGATCCGTCGCGGCCGATCGTCGTCGAGGACCCGGGCGGCGCGTCGGACTGCCCGGCGCCGCTGCGCAACCGGGTCGACTGGACGCGGTTTCCCGGTCCGCGGGTCCAGCGCTTCGACCAGGACGACGGCCGGGTGACCAAAGGCCCCTACCCGCCGGCGCTGCAGCGGGCGGTCGACCGGGTCGCCGCCGGGGCGCCGTGCGCCGCCGGGATGAGCGTAAGGATCCCGGCCGACGCGCTCGTCGACGACTCCGGTAGGCCGCCACCGGGTGAGGTGGCGGTCTCGGTCGCCGCCATCAACCGGTTCGCCCCGGACGGGATGCCGGGCGACTTCACCGTCGCCGATAGCGGGACCGGCGACCGCGCAGGCTCCCGGTACCTCGAGGCGCTGGCGGCGGGATCGGTGAGCACCACCGCCGAGGGCCGCTCCTACCAACTGCACCCTCTGGCCGAGGCGACCCTGGTTCTTGCCGTCGATCCGGACGGCCTCTCCGGCGCGGGGTCGGCGCTGCCCGGAACGCTGCCGTTGCTGGCCTACGACGCCCGCCGCGGGGTCTGGCATGTCGCGGGCACGGCGGCGCTCGACGACGGGACCGGCGCCTATCGGGCGACGGTCACCCGCCTCGGCGTCTACGCCGTCGGCCGGATCGGGACGGCCCCCGCTTGCGTCGCCTTCGACGCCGACGCCATCGACGGCAATTTCGGTCTGGAGGTGACGATCCCGATGGCGGCCTCGGCGGCGGCCTCGGTGGCGGTACGGACGTCGACCTTCGTCAACCGGCGGCGGGACACCATCCACGTCCTCGCCAACCTCCCCGCCCACACCGACATCGAGCTGCGCGGCTACAAGGGGATCGGCCGGACCCGCTGTCCGGTCACCGCCGGCCACGGCGTCAATACCGGCCCGCCGCGCCCCGCTGGCGCCTGCCGGCAACGGCCGGCGGTCAAGCTGGTCGAGGTTTCCCCCGGTCCGCCGACCCTGTCCGCCGAG
>JAUXFS010000044.1 GCA_030622775.1 Rhodospirillales bacterium
GCGGATGAACGTCGGTCAGATCCTTGAGACCCATCTGGGCTGGGCCTGCGCGGGCCTCGGTCACCAGGTGGCCGAGCTGGTCAAGGCGTTCCAGCCCGAGGAAGGCTCCGGCGATCTCAGGGCGAAGCTCAAGGACGTCTACGGCGAGAGGGACTATGCGGAGGAGATCGCCTCCCTGTCCGACGAGCAACTGCTCGAGCTCGGAGGGAACCTGGAGCACGGCATTCCCATTGCTTCGCCGGTGTTCGACGGGGCCCGTGAAACCGACATCGTCGAGATGCTGGAAAAGGCGGGTCTGCATTCGTCGGGCCAGGTAACGCTCCGTGACGGGCTTACCGGGGAGCCGTTCGACCGTAAGGTCACGGTGGGCTATATCTACATGTTGAAGCTCCATCACCTGGTGGATGACAAGATCCATGCCCGCTCGATCGGACCTTACAGCTTGGTGACCCAGCAGCCGCTCGGCGGCAAGGCCCAGTTCGGCGGTCAGCGCTTCGGCGAAATGGAAGTGTGGGCGCTCGAGGCGTACGGCGCCGCCTACACGCTGCAGGAAATGTTGACGGTGAAGTCCGACGACGTTTCCGGACGCACCAAGGTCTACGAATCCATCGTTCGCGGCGACGACACCTTCGAAGCGGGCGTACCCGAGTCCTTCAATGTGCTGGTCAAGGAACTGCAGTCCCTGGGCCTCAACGTTGAACTGAACTGACCCGGCGTTCTCGGCTGTATCACGGAACATCGGTATAGGAGGCGACCCCATGAATGAGTTGCTGAAGATTTTCGGGCAGATCGGCGGCACCCAGCGGTTCGACGAGATCCGGATGGCGATTGCCAGCCCCGAACGCATCCGGTCATGGTCCTTTGGCGAGATCAAGAAGCCGGAGACGATCAACTACCGCACCTTCAAGCCGGAGCGCGACGGATTGTTCTGCGCCCGCATCTTCGGTCCGGTGAAGGACTACGAGTGCTTGTGCGGCAAGTACAAGCGGATGAAATACAAGGGTATTACGTGCGAGAAGTGCGGCGTCGAAGTGACCCTGCAGAAGGTCCGCCGCGAGCGCATGGGCCATATCGAGCTTGCCTCGCCGGCCGCCCACATCTGGTTCCTGAAGTCGCTGCCGAGCCGGATCGGCCTGCTCGTGGACATGACCCTGAAGGACCTGGAGAAGGTTCTCTACTTCGAGAGCTACGTGGTCGTCGAGCCGGGGTTGACTCCGCTCAAGCTTCACGAACTGGTCAGCGAAGAGCAGTATCAAAGGGCGATCGAGGAATACGGCGAAGACTCGTTCACGGTCGGTATCGGCGCCGAGGCGGCGCGCGATATGCTGAAGGCGATCGATCTCGAGGCCGAGCGCACGTCGCTGCGCGAAGAGCTCAAGGAGACGGCTTCGGAAGTCAAGCGCAAGAAGTATGTCAAGCGACTGAAGCTGATCGAGGCTTTTATCGATTCCGGCGCCCGGCCCGAATGGATGATCATGGAGGTCATCCCGGTGATCCCGCCGGAACTCAGGCCGCTGGTGCCGCTCGACGGCGGCCGCTTCGCGACCTCGGATCTCAACGATCTGTATCGGCGGGTCATCAACCGCAACAACCGCCTGAAGCGGCTGATCGAGCTCAGGGCGCCCGAAATCATCATTCGCAATGAAAAGCGGATGCTGCAGGAATCGGTCGATGCCTTGTTCGACAACAGCCGCCGCGGCCGTCCGATCGCCGGGGCCAGCAAACGGCCGCTGAAGTCGCTTAGCGACATGCTGAAGGGCAAGCAGGGCCGGTTCCGCCAGAACCTGCTCGGCAAGCGGGTGGACTACTCGGGCCGCTCGGTGATCGTCGTCGGGCCGGAATTGAAACTGCATGAATGCGGGCTGCCGAAGAAGATGGCGCTCGAGCTGTTCAAGCCGTTCATCTATTCGAAGCTCGAGCTTTACGGGATGGCGACGACGATCAAGGCGGCCAAGCGCTTGCTGGAGAAGGAGCGCCCGGAGGTTTGGGACATTCTCGAGGAGGTGATTCGCGAACATCCGGTGCTTCTCAATCGGGCGCCGACCTTGCACCGCCTCGGCATCCAGGCTTTCGAGCCGGTGCTGATCGAGGGCAAGGCGATCCAGCTCCACCCCCTGGTTTGCGCCGCCTTCAATGCCGACTTCGACGGCGACCAGATGGCGGTCCACGTGCCGCTTTCCCTGGAAGCCCAGCTCGAGGCGCGGGTGCTGATGATGTCCACCAACAACATCCTCAGCCCGGCGAACGGCAAGCCGATCATCGTTCCCTCGCAGGACATCGTGCTCGGTATCTACTATCTGACCATGGATCGACCGGGCGAGCCGGGGGAAGGCATGGCGTTCGCCGACCTCGGCGAAATCCAGCACGCCCTGGCGGCTGGGGCGGTCACCCTGCACGCGAAAGTCAGGGCCCGCTACAGGACCGTCGACGAACAGGGGCAACCGGTGACCGTGCTGGTCGATACGACACCGGGCAGAATGCTGCTTTCCGAGACACTGCCCCGGCACCCGAACGTGCCGTTGGATCTGATCAACCGGCTGCTGACCAAGAAGGAGCTCACGGCCGCGCTCGACGCCGTCTATCGAAACTGTGGGCAAAAGGAAACGGTGATCTTCGCCGACCGGATCATGCGCATGGGCTTCACCCATGCTTCCAGGGCGGGCATTTCCTTCGGCAAGGACGACTTGGTCGTACCCGAGAAGAAGACCTCCCTTGTTCGGGCGACCGAGGATCGGGTCAAGGAGTACGAGCAGCAGTACCAGGACGGCCTGATCACTCGGGGCGAGAAGTACAACAAAGTCGTCGATGCCTGGGCTCACTGCACCGACGAGGTGGCCGACGAGATGATGAAGCGCATTTCCACGACCGAGCCCGGCCATCCTGTCAACGCGGTCTACATGATGGCCCACTCGGGAGCCCGCGGCTCGGCCGCGCAGATGAAACAGCTTGCCGGCATGCGCGGGCTGATGGCCAAGCCGTCCGGCGAGATCATCGAAACGCCGATCATCTCGAACTTCAAGGAAGGGCTGACGGTGCTGGAGTACTTCAACTCCACCCACGGTGCCCGTAAAGGCCTCGCCGATACGGCGCTGAAGACCGCGAATTCCGGTTACCTGACCCGACGTCTGGTCGATGTCGCTCAGGACTGCATCATCCTCGTGGTCGACTGCGGCACCGTCAACGGCATCACGGTCCGGCCGGTGGTCGATGGGGGCGAAGTGGTCTCGCCGCTCGGCGAGCGGGTGCTTGGCCGCTCGGCCGCCGAGGACGTGGTCGACCCGACCACCGGTGCGGTCATCGTGCCGGCCGGCGGGATGATCGACGAGGATGCGGTCACCGCGATCGAAAAAGCCGACATGGAAATGATAAAGATACGGTCGGTGCTGACCTGCGATACGCGCACCGGTGTCTGTGCCACCTGCTACGGGCGTGACCTCGCCCGTGGGACCCAGGTCAATATCGGCGAAGCTGTCGGCGTGATTGCCGCCCAGTCGATTGGTGAGCCGGGCACCCAACTCACCATGCGCACCTTCCACATCGGCGGCGCCGTTCAACGCGGCACCGAGCAATCGAAGATCGAGGCGGTGACCGACGGTACGCTTACCCTGCGGAATTGCTCGACGGTGCGCAACAGCGCCGGCATGCCGGTGGTCATGAACCGGAATGCCGAAGCGTTGGTGTTCGACGCCAAAGGACGTGAACGAGCCCGGCACCGCCTTCCGTACGGGGCCAAGCTGGTGAGCGAGGACAAGGCGGAGATCAAGCGCGGCGACAGAATCGCGGAATGGGATCCCTATACCCTGCCGATCATCACCGAGAAGGAGGGAATCGTTAACTACATGGACCTCGTCGAAGGCCTGTCGATGGCCGAGCAACTCGACGAGGCGACCGGCATTGCATCCAAGGTGGTGGTCGACTGGAAGCAGCAGCCGCGGGGTTCCGATCTCAGGCCGCGAGTGACGCTTCGCGACGAGGACGGCGAAGTTCTGACCCTGGATAACGGGTTGGAGGCGCGCTATTTCCTGTCGGTGGACGCAATCCTGTCGGTGGAGGCGGGCCAGAAGGTTTATGCCGGCGACGTGCTCGCTCGAATTCCGCGGGAATCGGCGAAGACCCGCGATATTACCGGCGGTTTGCCGCGGGTCGCGGAGCTGTTCGAAGCCCGCAAACCCAAGGATCACGCCATCATCAGCGAGATCGACGGTCGCGTCGAGTTCGGCAAGGACTACAAGTCCAAACGAAGAATCATCGTCGTTCCCACCGACGAGGACGGCGATGGCGAGCCGCGGGAATACCTGATTCCCAAGGGCAAGCACATCAGCGTCCAGGAGGGCGACTACGTGATGAAGGGGGATCCGCTGATGGACGGCAATCCCGTACCCCACGACATCCTGCTGGTGCTCGGTGTCGAGGCTCTGGCAGCCTACCTGACCAACGAGATCCAGGAGGTTTATCGACTGCAGGGCGTGAAGATCAACGACAAGCATATCGAGGTGATCGTCCGCCAAATGTTGCAGAAGGTGGAAATCACCGATTCAGGCGATACCACCTTCCTGGCCGGGGAACAGATCGACCGCATCGAGTTCGACGAGGTCAACGCCAAGGCGCTATCGGGTGGGGAACGTCCGGCGGAAGCGTTGCCGGTGCTGCAGGGGATCACCAAGGCGAGTCTGCAGACACGGTCGTTTATCTCGGCGGCATCGTTCCAGGAGACCACGCGCGTGCTCACCGAGGCCGCGGTGTCGGGCAAGGTCGACCATCTGCTGGGTCTCAAGGAGAACGTCATCGTCGGCCGACTGGTTCCGGCGGGGACCGGGAGCGCGATGAGCCGGATGCGCTTGCTGGCGGCCGAGCGTGACCGCCAGATGTCGGAGCTCGCCGCCGCCGCCGCCGCCGCCGAAGAGGAGGCCGCGGCCGCCAGCCTGGAAACAACATCCGATGTCACTTCGTAGCGGGAGGAGCCCAGTCCGAGCGTCGAGAGATTGCGTTCCGCCGTCGGCCCGCCGGCGCCGCCGGAAGGCGCCGAAGCAACGTCGTATTGTCGCTTGACGGGGTTGGGCCGCGACCCTAGTATGCGGCCCTCTCCGCAGGGGACTGGTGGTGGGCCTTTCCGGTCCAGACGCAGTCTCTTTTGAGATACGAAAAACTGGGATAGCGCCCGAACGGGCGGCAGATGTGGATGGCCGGAAGGCCGAATGCGGCTTCCGGCGGTCGTGCTGACCGGGAACCGGCATTGACGGTTTTGTGGAATCTAAGGAAGGGACGCCCGAGCGTGAAACCCCGGGCCAGGGAAAAATGCCGACAATAAACCAACTGGTTCGCAAACCGCGAAAATCGCCGGTGCAACGAAACAAGGTTCCGGCGCTGGCAAGGTCGCCGCAGAAACGGGGTGTGTGCACGCGCGTCTACACGACGACCCCCAAGAAGCCCAATTCCGCGCTGCGCAAGGTGGCCCGCGTGCGCCTGACGAATGGATTCGAGGTGACCAGCTACATTCCCGGAGAGGGTCATAATCTCCAGGAACATTCGGTGGTGCTGATTCGCGGGGGCCGGGTCAAGGACCTGCCGGGCGTGCGCTACCACATCATCCGTGGCACTCTTGACACCCAAGGCGTCACCGCGCGCCGCCAGCGGCGATCCAAGTACGGCGCCAAGCGGCCCAAGTAGAAAGCAATAGGTTAGAAATGTCCCGTCGCCGCGCCGCTGAGAAACGCGAGATCCTGCCCGACCCCAAGTACGGGGATGTTCTGTTGACCAAGTTCACCAACGGGATGATGCTGGCTGGCAAGAAGTCGGTTGCCGAGCGAATCGTGTACGGTGCGCTCGACGTGATCGAAAGCAGGACCAAGCAGGATCCGCTCAAGGTTTTTCACGAGGCGATCGAAAATGTGAGGCCTGTCCTGGAAGTCCGTTCCCGCCGCGTCGGCGGCGCGACCTATCAGGTCCCGATCGAGGTGCGCGCGTTGCGCCGGCAGTCCCTGGCAATTCGGTGGGTTGTCACCCTGTCCCGCAAGCGCTCGGAGAACACCATGATCGAGCGCCTTGCGGGCGAACTCCTCGATGCCGCCAACAACCGCGGCGCCGCTGTCAAGAAGCGTGAGGATACGCACCGGATGGCGGAAGCCAATAAAGCCTTCTCCCATTACCGCTGGTAATTGTTGCAAGGCATAAAGAAATCATGGCCCGCACTATCCCGCTCGAACGCTACCGCAACATCGGTATCATGGCACACATCGACGCCGGTAAAACGACGACGACGGAGCGTGTCCTCTATTACACCGGCCGGTCCTATAAGATCGGCGAGGTGCACGACGGCACCGCCACCATGGATTGGATGGAGCAGGAGCAGGAACGGGGCATTACCATTACGTCGGCCGCTACCTCGTGCAATTGGCGCGACCATGCCATCAATATCATCGATACCCCGGGGCACGTGGACTTCACTATCGAAGTGGAGCGCAGCCTGCGGGTGCTCGACGGAGCGGTCGCGGTGTTCGACAGCGTCGCCGGCGTCGAGCCCCAGTCCGAGACGGTGTGGCGCCAAGCCGACAAGTATGGTGTTCCGCGGATCTGCTTCGTCAACAAGATGGATCGGGTCGGCGCCGATTATTTCCGCTGCATCGATATGATGCGCGAGCGTCTCGGCGCGAACCCGGTCGTCCTGCAGTTGCCGATCGGTGCGGAGGGCGACTTCATCGGCGTCGTCGACTTGGTCCGGATGCGGGCCACTGTCTGGAATGACGAAGCCCGTGGCGCCGAGTTCGTCGAGCAAGACGTGCCGGCCGACCTCGCCGATCAGGCCAAGGAGCATCGCGGCCATCTCGTCGAGAACGCCATCGAATACGACGAGGCCGCGCTTGAGGCTTACCTGGATGGCACCGAGCCGGACGAGGAGACGCTGATCAAGTGCATCCGGGCCGGAACGGTCTCCGGGGTCCTGGTTCCGGTACTCTGTGGGTCCGCGTTCAAGAACAAGGGTGTTCAACCGTTGCTGGACGCGGTCGTCGACTTCTTGCCGGCGCCGACCGATGTTCCGGCGATCAAGGGGGTCAAGGCCGGGACCGACGAGGAAATCGAACGCCGAAGCTCCGACGACGAGCCGTTTGCCGCGCTCGCGTTCAAGATCATGAACGATCCATTCGTCGGCACCCTGACGTTCATTCGTATTTACTCCGGCGTCATCTCCAGCGGCGACATGATTTACAACTCCATCAAGGAGAAGTCCGAACGGGTCGGGCGGATGCTGCTCATGCATGCCAACAGCCGGGAAGACATCAAGGAAGCCCGTACCGGAGACATCCTCGCGTTACCCGGCCTGAAGAACACGACCACCGGCGACACCCTATGCGACCCCAAGAACAGGGTGGTGCTCGAGCGCATGGACTTTCCGGATCCGGTGATCGAGGTGGCCGTCGAGCCGCGGACCAAGGGTGACCAGGAGAAGATGGGCGTTGCCCTGTCTCGGCTCGCCGCCGAGGATCCGTCGTTCCGTGTCACGTCGGACTTGGAGAGCGGCCAGACGGTGATCAAGGGCATGGGCGAGCTTCACCTGGAAATCATCGTCGACCGGATGAAACGGGAGTTCAAGGTCGACGCCAACGTGGGGGCGCCGCAGGTGGCCTATCGCGAGACCATTTCGCGACTGGCCGAAATTGACTATACCCACAAGAAGCAGACCGGCGGCGCCGGACAGTTCGCCCGCATCAAGTTGCGCTTTGAGCCGTTGGAGCCGGGTTCGGGTTTCGAGTTCGAGAGCTCCGTTGTCGGCGGTTCGGTGCCGAGGGAGTATATTCCGGGCGTGCAAAAGGGCCTCGCGGTCGCCAACCAGACCGGGGTGCTTGCCGGTTTTCCGGTCATCGATTTGAAGGTGTCGTTGATCGACGGCGCCTCGCACGACGTGGATTCCAGCGTCATGGCATTCGAGATCGCCACCCGGGCGGCTTTTCGCGAGGGTATCGCCAAGGCGGGGCCGAAGTTGCTGGAGCCGATGATGCGGGTGGAGGTGGTGACGCCGGAAGAGTATATGGGCGACATTATCGGCGATCTGAACAGCCGCCGGGGTCAGGTGACCGGCATGGACCAGCGCAGCAATGCGCGGGTGATTACCGCCCTGGTGCCACTGGCCAAGATGTTCGGGTACGTCAACACGCTGCGTTCGATGAGCCAGGGCCGTGCCCAGTATTCGATGCACTTCGACAAGTACGCGGAAGTGCCGCAGCAAATTTCAGAGGAAGTCCGGCATCGGCTGGTGGGCTGACGCGAAACCGAAGTTAACCGGAGCAGGCGACGATGGCGAAGGCAAAGTTTGAGCGGACGAAGCCGCATTGCAATGTTGGGACGATTGGTCACGTTGATCATGGCAAGACGACGTTGACGGCGGCGATCACGAAGGTCCTGGCGGAGACGGGTGGGGCGACGTTCACGGCGTTTGACGAGATCGACAAGGCCCCGGAGGAGAAGGCTCGGGGGATCACGATTTCGACGGCGCACGTGGAGTATCAGACGGAGAACCGGCACTACGCGCACGTCGATTGTCCCGGCCACGCGGACTATGTGAAGAACATGATCACCGGCGCGGCGCAGATGGACGGAGCGATCCTGGTTGTACCCGCGGCGGACGGCCCGATGCCGCAGACTCGCGAGCATATTCTTCTGGCGCGTCAGGTTGGCGTTCCGGCGATGGTGGTTTACTTGAACAAGGTGGATCAGGTCGACGATCCGGAGCTTCTGGAGCTTGTCGAGCTGGAGCTCCGGGAGCTGTTGTCGAGCTATGATTTTCCCGGGGACGACATTCCGATCGTCCAGGGCTCGGCGTTGAATGCGCTGGAGGACGGCGAC
>JAUXFS010000423.1 GCA_030622775.1 Rhodospirillales bacterium
CGAGGATCGTCAGCCGTATCAATGTCGGGCCTTTGCAAACAGCCGGAAGAAGTTGTCGGCCGTCGCCTCGGCAAAGGCCCTGGCATCCATCGCTCGCACCCGCGCCACCTCGTTCGCGGTGTGAGCGACGTACGACGGTTCGTTACGCTTGCCGCGTTTCGGCACCGGCGCCAGGTAGGGCGCGTCGGTCTCGACGAGAACGCGATCGAGGGGCAGCGCCGCGGCGGTCGCCCGCAGATCGTCGGCCTTCTTGAAGGTGACGACGCCGGAAAAGGAGATGTAGAGCCCCATGCCGATCGCGCGTTCGGCCAGTTCCCGGGTCGAACTGAAACAGTGCAGCACCCCGGCGAACGGGCCTTTTTCCTGTTCCTCGCCGAGGATCCGGGAGGTGTCCGCGTCGGCGTCCCGGGTGTGGACGACGAGCGGCAGACCGGCCATCCGCGCGGCGGCGATATGGACCCGAAAGCTTTGCTGCTGCTCGGCGCGAGGGCTGTGCTCGTAATAATAGTCGAGGCCGGTCTCGCCGAAGCCGACCACCTTGGGGTGATCCGCCAAGCGGACCAGGTGTTCGGCGACCACCCGTGGTTCGCGCGCCGCCTCGTGGGGATGCACCCCCACGGTGCAGAAAACGTTGTCGAACCTCTCGGCCACCGCCAGAACCCGCTCGAACCGGGTCAGGTGGGTGCAGATGGTCAGAATGGTGCCGACCCCGGCCTCGGTGGCGCGAGCCATGACCGCGTCGAGTTCGTCCTCGAAGTCGGGAAAATCCAGATGGCAATGGCTGTCGACCAGCATTACCCCGCCCCCTCGCCCGCCTTCTCCTCGACGTATCGCGGGAACACCGCCTTCGGGGCCGGAAGCAGGGTCCCGGCGACCAGGGCGTGATCGGGACCGAGAAAGGCGAAGGTCCTGTGCTCGGGGCTCACCGCCAGTTGATCGAGCATGCGGCCCGCCGAACCCGGCATGAACGGCTGGGTGACGATGGCGAGATGGCGGATGACCTCGGCCAGCACGTAAAGCACCATGTTCATGCGCGCCGGATCGGTTTTGCGCAGTGCCCATGGCGCCTGCCGATCGACGTAGCCGTTGGCGGCGCGAACCACCACCCAGATCCTCTCCAACGCCTCGTGAAATGCCTGTACGTCGAAGCGTTCGCGCAGATCCGCGAGCAAGCCCCGGCACGCGTCGAGCATCGCCTCGTCCTCGGCCGTGAGTGGACCCGGGGTCGGCACGGCGCCGCCGCAGTTCTTGGCCACCATCGACAGCACCCGTTGCGCCAGATTGCCGAAATCGTTGGCGAGATCGCCGTTGATGCGCCCGATCATCGCGCGATGCGAGAAATCGCCGTCGTTGCCGAACGGCACCTCGCGCAACAGGAAGTACCGCACCGGATCCAGTCCATAGGTTTCGACCAGATGGCGCGGGTCGATCACGTTGCCAACGGATTTGGAGATCTTCCGGCCTTCGTTGGTCCACCAGCCATGGGCGAACACCCGCTTCGGCGGCGGCAGGTCGGCGGCCATCAGGAACGCCGGCCAAAAGACCGCATGGAATCTCAGAATATCCTTACCTACCATATGAAGATCGGCCGGCCAGTACGTTGTAAATTCACCCGTTTCCGTTTCCGGAAAGCCGATCGCGGTGATGTAGTTGGTCAACGCGTCGAGCCAGACGTACATGATGTGGTCGGCGTCACCGGGCACCGGGATGCCCCATTTGAACGTGGTGCGCGACACCGAGAGGTCCTGCAGACCGCCTTTGACGAAGCTCATCACTTCGTTGCGCCGGGTTTCGGGCAGGATGAAACCGGGATTGTCCTCGTAGAACGCCAGCAACCGTTGCTGCCACGCCGACAGCCGGAAGAAGTAACTGGGTTCCTCCATCCACTCCACCGGCGCGCCCGAAGGCGCCAGCTTCTCGCCCCCCGGCCCTTCGACCAGTTCGCTTTCGGTGCAGAACGCCTCGTCGCGGACCGCGTACCAGCCGGAATAGCTCCCCAGATAGATCTGATCGCGCTCGACCAGCCGGTCCCACAGCGCCTGACAGGACCGCTTGTGCCGTTCCTCGGTGGTGCGGATGAAGTCGTCGTTGGAAAAATCCATCACTCCCGCCAAGTCGCGGAAGTTTTTTGAAACCCGATCGGTGAACGCGTGCGGTTCCATTCCGGCGGCGGTGGCGGCCTTCTCCACTTTCTGGCCGTGCTCGTCGGTTCCGGTGAGGAACTTGACGTCGTAGCCGTCCAGGCGCTTGAACCGGGCCAATGCGTCGCAGGCCAGCGTCGTATAGGTGTGGCCGATGTGGGGAACGTCGTTGACGTAGTAGATCGGCGTGGTGATGTAATAGCGATTGCGCTCGGCCATCGAAATATCTCCCCGCCGGAAGATCCCCCTAGTGATCTGTTTCGGGATTAGCGCCGAACAGCGCTCTCGAACTCGAGAAAGACGTTCAGCAGCACTTGTTTACGGTCCAATCTGGCGCTTTCCACACGCGCCAGCAGGCGAGAGGTCTTTTCCCATACCTCGAGCCAACGATCAAGGGAAGCGGCCGGGGCCAGCCGGGCGAACAGGGCTTGCTCCTCGGCAAGGGCGCCGCCGGCGGGGGCCTGCGCGGGGTCGTTGGCGGCCGCGTGGCGGATCAGTCGCGACAGCAACTCCCGGATCAGGCCGGCGACGGTACGGAACGTTTCCTCGGCGCCGGCCCTGGCGACGGTATCGCCCATGCGGTGCAGGGCGACGCCGTCGATCGTCGGCAGGCCGGCCAGCAACCGCATCACATCCGCGTACAGGGTGAGACCGCCCTGCTCCGCCAAGGCCAACGCGCGGCCGATGCTGCCGCCGGCCAACCGCGCCAAGTCGGCCGCCTGTTCCGTGGTGATTTCCGACCGGTATTGTGTCGCGAGGGTCGCCACCGTTTCGTCGCCGAGCGGTCTCAGCCCGAGGGTCCTGCATCGCGAACGGATGGTCGGCAGCAACTGGCCGGGGGTGTGGCTGACGAGAAGCAGCAACGCCCGGCTCGGCGGCTCTTCCAGCACCTTGAGCAAGGCATTGGCGGCGTTGGCGTTCATGTCTTCCGCCGGATCGACAATCGCCACGCGCCATCCGCCACCAGCGGCAGTAAGACCAAAAAACGACTGTGTCCGGC
>JAUXFS010000026.1 GCA_030622775.1 Rhodospirillales bacterium
CCGGCTGAGCGACAACGAGGAGATCGACAACGCACCGCTGTCGGCGCACGTAAAGCGGACCGCGCAGGAGAGCTTCGAGCCCGAGGCGTTCGTGGTGCGCCGCTCGATGCCGTGGGCGGACGCCATCGGCGAGGGACTGATGTTCGTCGCTTTCGGCAAATCGCCGGACGCCTTCGAGGCGCAACTGCGGCGGATGACGGGAGAGGAGGACGGCATCACCGACGGCCTGTTCCGGTTCTCGCGGCCCATTTCCGGCAGCTATTTCTGGTGCCCGCCGGTCGCCGACGGCAAGCTCGACCTCCGGGCGATCGGCCTGTAGCTCCATGGACACGGAAGAATTCAGGCGTCACGCCCACGCGTTCGTCGACTGGATGGCGGACTACCTCGACGAGATCGAATCCTATCCGGTCAAGGCGCAGGTCGAGCCGGGCGATATCGCCAAGCGGCTGCCGGGGGCGCCACCGGAGAGCGGCGAGCCGATGGAGGCGATCTTCCGGGACTTCCGCGAGGTGATCGTGCCGGGGATGACCCACTGGCAGCATCCGAACTTCTTCGCCTATTTCCCGGCCAACTCGAGCCCGCCCTCGGTGCTCGCCGAGATGCTGACGGCGACGCTCGGCGCCCAGTGCATGATCTGGCAGACCTCGCCGGCGGCGGCCGAGTTGGAAGGCCGGGTGATGGAGTGGCTGCGCCAAATGATCGGCCTCCCCGAGGGGTTCACCGGGGTGATCCAGGACACCGCCTCGACCGCGACCCTGTGCGCGATCCTGTGCGCGCGCGAACGGGCGTCCGGGTTCCGCACCAACGAGGCCGGTCTCGACGACGCCGGCGTGTTCACCACGTATTGTTCGCGGGAAACCCACTCGTCGGTCGAGAAGGACGTCAAGATCGCCGGTCTCGGCCGCGAGAACCTGCGGATGATCCCGACCGACGACCGTTTCGCCATGGTGCCCGAGGCGCTGGAAGACGCGATCGAGCGCGACCTTGCCGCCGGGCGCACGCCGACCTGCGTCGTCGCCACCCTCGGCACCACCGGCGCCTCGGGCGTCGACCCCCTCGCCGCGATCGGCGAGATCTGCGGCCGTCACCGGGTGTGGCTGCACGTGGATGCCGCCTGGGCCGGGACCGCGCTGATCCTCCCCGAACAGCGGTGGATGATCGAGGGGATCGAGCATGCCGACAGCTTCGTCTTCAACCCGCACAAGTGGATGCTGACCAACTTCGACTGCTCGGCCTATTTCGTTCGCGACGTCGGCGCCCTGCTCCGAACGTTCGAGATCCTGCCCGAGTATCTCAAAACCGCGGAAGGCGACCGGGTCGACAACTACCGCGACTGGGGCATCCCGCTCGGCCGCCGGTTCCGCGCCCTCAAGCTGTGGTTCGTCATCCGCAGCTATGGTCTCGCCGGCCTGCGGGCGATCATCCGCGGCCACATCGACATGGCCCGGGCGCTGGCGCGGGAGATGGCCGATGCGGGCGATTTCGAGATCCTGGCGCCGCCGACCCTGAGCCTGTTCTGCTTCCGCTTCCGCCCGCCCGCCGTCACCGACCCGGCGGAGATCGATCGCCTCAACCAGGCGCTGCTCGAACGCCTGAACGCCAGCGGCGCCCTCTATCTGACCCACACCCGGATTCGCGAGGCGTACGCCATCCGCTTCTGCATCGGCCAGGCCGGCACGGCGCAACGCCCTGTCGACGCCGCCTGGCGCCGCATCCGCGACACGGCGAGGGCGTTGCCCGGGCGATAGAACAAGCCCGGTTGCGCGACGATCATCTATATCCGGAACAGTCCTCCGAGTCGCTGCCGGGACCGCTGGCGAGGGGGTGCGGGGCGGTGTGACTAGCGTCTCTTGGCACCCAAGCCGAGCCGCCCGTCGGTGCGCTTGGGCTCGGTGGGCGGCTCGGCTCGCGGCTCAGGCGGCGGGTCCGACGAACCCGCGCGGGACTTGTACTCGGGAGAACCTTCGGGCGGGTAATCGAGGGTATCTTGCTTTTCCCAGCGCACGCCCTCATCGAACTCGGGAAACGGCAAATGTCCCTTGGACCGCCATTCCTGCACCTGTGTTTCGGCTTCGCGCCCGCGCTCGACGTCGAGGCCGGTGTCGCGACCGAGGTAGGTCGTCTGCGACGGGAAAGCGAAGCCGGTGCCAGCCTCCTTGACGATATCCATGATCCTTAGATTGATGTCCTCCCGGATCGCCCTGAACTCGAGCCAGTCGGTCACGCGAATGAAGGCGAAGACCTCGACGTCGAAGGAGTAGGCGCCGAAGCCGCGGAAACGAACGTGGAGCCAGTGTGGCGAGACCTTGGGATGGCCGAGCAGCATCTCCCGCAGCTTGGCGATGACGTAGCGCAATTGTTCCGCCGTCGTCTCGTACCGCAAGGCCAGGGTCGTTCCATAAAGGCGTTGTCGGCGCTGCGTGTAATTGATCAACTCCCGTTGCGCGAAATCCGCGTTGGGCACGCTGATAACGGTGTCGTCGCGCCGCCGCAGTCTCGTCGACCGCAAGCCGATCTCCTCGACCCTGGCGTATTCATTGCCAAACCGGCACCAGTCGCCGATCCGGACCGGCTTGTCCGCGAACAGGGTCAGACCGCCGATGACGTTCTCCAGGGTCGGCCGCACGGCCAAGGCGATGGCGAGACCGCCGACGCCGAGACCGGCGACCACGGGTGTCAGTGGAACGCCGAAAAAGCCCGCAGCATAGATGACCAGGAAGACCAGGATGACCAGGCTCAACAGCCGGAGGAGGATCCGGATCAGTTGACTGTCGATGCTGCCCTCCTTGACATGTCGGGCATCGTTGATGGCATCGGCAATGCGACCGGTAACGAGGAAGACGAGCCAACCAACCCCGGCGAAGATCAATACCCAAACGAGGACGGAAAGGACGATCCAAGAGTCGCCGGCGAACCGCAACACACGAAAGAACGCAAGCCTGCTCCCGTAGATGATCAGGATTCCGGCAAGTACGCCGAGCGGCGCCCCAAATCGCATGAGAACTCCGGCGCTCCGATGTCGTTCGTCCCAGCGATGCCCCCACCGGAGCAGCCAGCAAATACCAAGGGAAGCGACGACCACAACGATCGTCAGCCCCGCCCACTGCCAGAGCGTTTCTCCGAGGACAACGGTTTTCGACCACGCGGGAAGCGCAGCCGCCCATGATCGCGGCACGATCAGGCCGGGGCTGTGGATATAGTCTTCGTAAATTCCGACCAGCGCTCCGGGCTTGTAGGGAAGGTGCTTGGCGCTCTCGTAAAAATTCGCGAGGCGGTCGACAGTCTCGGCGGTGAACAGAAACTTGCGGACTCGCGGTCCCTCTTCCACCCTCGCGATCTCTATACTCGTGTTCGGGATGGTCCAATGGCTCAAGGGCTTTTCCTTGTCCGCCACCTCCTCGTCGCCCGGAATCTCATCTTCAGGCGGCAGTTCGATCCGATCGAGGATCTCCCTCAGGAGCAAAGCGGTCTCGATCTCCGTGGCAAGCCTTTCACGCCCCGGCAGTTGGCTGAAATCGAAGGTTTCAAGAGCGTGCTGCCCCACCTTCAGAACCGCCTCCCGAGACTCGCCGGCTCGCCAGGCCTGCATGGCTTCGGTGATGCTCGTATTGAAGCTGCGCAGCGTGCCCCGCGGGCTCGACGTATCCGCCGGCCGCAGAGGATGGGAGGCGAACGCTGGTCCCTTATCCCTTGCAACAGCCAAGGGTGCCGACAGTGCAAGGATCAGAAAAAGAAGCGATACAAACATGAAGGCCCGAAAGAGCGCTGCCATCATCGTTTCAATAATTCGCATCACACACTTCTGCTGCTCGTGAGACTCGAAGCGATGTTCATTCCTAAATCAAATCGATTGGGTCCGTACACCCCGTCGAATGCGTAGTCAGCCGCATGCAGACCAATGCCAATCACGATCCCAAATAACACGAGGCCCACGACTGCAATCGCGATCGCAAGCCATTTAGATAATTTTTTCGTTGGACGAAGATCGCCATAACCAACCGTGGTCGCATTGATGAATGCATGGTAGATGGCATCCGACTTCGACCAGCCCTCCACCCTGCCAATTATGTGGCCAAGGAACATGATAAGGAACAATAGAAACAATAAAATTGGCGTTGCGAGAATGAGTTCTGTAAAAAATATACGGACAAAAATATATGTATATTCCATGGACTAGTATATGTTTTACGTCAATTTCGAGTCAATATATTGCACAATAAGCCCAATCATTCAGCCTGCTTTAATCCCGAAAAATACCGAATAGAGTACTGGCACAACTCCAAGGGTGAGGATAGTTCCGAATATTAGGCCAAACGCAATGATGACCGCCATAGAGAAAAACAACGGGTCCGCCGAAAGGATGAGCGGGAGCAGTCCGAGCACGGTTGTAATCGTCGTCATGACAATCGGGCGAAAACGTGAAATTGCCGCATTCACGATGGCCTTGTAGGGATCGCCACCGTTACCCTGCTCCGAGTCAAATCGATCGATCAGTACAATACCATTGTTGATAATAACCCCTGCCAAACTAAGCAATCCGAGCATTGCGAAGAAATCAAAGGGGGCACCCATGAAAATAAGCCCAATGAAGGCACCAGTGAATGCCAGAGGAATCGTGATAAAAATGATCAGAGGCCGGCGAAACGAATTAAACTGCCAAATCAAAAGTACGACGATTCCAAAAATACACATGGGCATCCAGCGCACGATCTTGCCGATGGTTTCGGCGCTCTGCTCAATCTCACCTCCAACTTCCCAGCGATAATCCTCGGACAGCTGCAATCCCTCGATCAATGGCATAATTGCAGCGAACAGTTCGGGTGCTCTGAGGTCTTCGTGATTCAGCTCGACCGTGAGGCAGCGCTCCTGATTGCGCCGAGAAATGCGAAAAAACCCCCAGTCGATTGAGATATCGGCGATCTGCGTCAGAGGCACCAAATCACCGGTTTCGGATGAAACAATCTTGACGTTCCATAGATCGCCGAGCCCCCTGCGTTCTTCCTCGACCGAACGGGCCAGCACCGGAATTGCGATGTCTCCTTCGCGGTATTCTGTTATTTCCAGACCGTCCATGTGGGATTGCAGGGACGTCGCCACGTCGCGAGAGGTGATGCCGGCTCGTCTTGCCCGGACTTGATCGACAACGATCCGTGCCTTGGGAACTTTGTTCTCCCAATCGCTCCGTACGTTGAGAGTGCCGGGCATGGCCCTCAGTTCCGCCACCAACTGGCTGCCCTTCTCGTACAGATAATCCGCGTCTGGGCCGAGCAAGCGAATTTCGACCAAGCCCGGCTCTTCCGCTCCGAGCCACATCTGCTTCACGCTACCCGCGGCTTCCGGGAACTGCTCATCAAGGTATCCGCGCAATCGCTGGATCAGAGGGCGGACTTGGTCACCGGTTTCCGTATTGACAACAAGGAACGAGACGTGGGGGGCTGGTGTCACGGGTGATAGCACGAGGAAGAAGCGGGGCCCTCCGGTCCCGACATACGCAATGGTGCTTGTAACCTCCGGATTGATCTCCTTGTCGGAAAGCCAGGCGGTCAGGCGCTGCACTGTCGCATCGGTGCTCGTGATTTGGTATCCAGCCGGCAAATCGAGATACACCAAGAACTGATTGCGATCGCTGGGCCCAAAAAACTCCCGCACCAACAGTGTCAGGATCAGTCCGCCAAGGAAGATTGCAGCAATCGCGCCGGCCAAGACGATAACCCTAAACCGCAGCATCCGCTCGAGCAGTCCGCGATAAACGCGGTAAATCCTTCCCGAGTACGGGTCGTTTTCGTCGCTCTCCGATCCACCGCCTGGTTCGGTTCGCGCAGGCGCATCAGATTTTGCCGCCGGCTTCACCTTCATGAACCAGAAGCACATCGCCGGCGTCACGTACATCGAGAGGAACCACGAGGATAGCAGCAGCACGATGACGACCATCGGCAGGGAGAACGCGTACTCGCCGACCTGGCCGTCAATGAGGAGCATCGGGAGAAATGCGAGGATCGTTGTTAGTGAGGACGTAAGCAATGGAATGGACAACGTTCGGCCTGTTTCAATGCAGGCATGGCGTCTATCCTCCCCGCGCTCTAGCCGGCTTCGTATCTCTTCGGCGATGACGATCCCGTTGTCGACGAGCATGCCGAGCGCAATGATCGAAGAGGCGATGGAGACGCGCTCAAGCTCAATGCCGATAAGCGACATCACAATCAGGCCCATAAGCATGGTCAGGGGCACGAAGGAGCCGACGATGAGACCTGTGCGCATCCCAAGGAACAGCACCACCACGACAAGCACGATAGCAATTGTCAGGTAGACGTTGCTGAGACCGCCGTTGACGGCAGCTTCGACCAAGTCGGGCTGAAAGGTCGCAAACTCGAGCACATAGCCGATCGGCAGTTGCGACTCCAGACGTTGCAGCTTTTGCGTCAGGTCCTGACCAAATGCCACAGAGTTGACCCCAGGCGTAATGGAGACGCTTATCACGATCGCCCGTTTACCATTGAAATAAACCAGGTCTCGGGGCGGATCCGCGTAGTCCCGTTCGACCGTCAAAATATCTTTTAGGCGTATGGTTTGTCGGGTCTCCGGTATCGTGATCTCGACATCTTCGATATCCGTGACACTTCGGAAATTGCCCGACGGCATCACAATCACGTCCTGCTCGGCGGCATCGACCCGCCCTCCCGGCAAGACAATATTTTGATCCACCAGCGAATTGACGATCTCGCCGGGGGTGACGCCAAACTGAGCCAGTCTGACAGCCGAAAACCTCAGAAAAACCCGCTCTTCGTGAACACCAAAGAGCTCGACCTTGCGAATGCCAGGCAACTCGTAGAGGCGGTCGCGGATATCTCGGGCAACGAGGCGCATATCGGCCATCGAGAACCCTTCGCTCCACAACGCCATCGTAGCCACCGCCGTTAGGCCGAACTCGTCATTGACGAGGGGCCCGATCGTTCCCGCAGGGAGATCGGGCTTCACATCGGACATCCTGTTCCGAACGCTTTGCCATATCGTGTCCAAGTCATCGAACTCATCCCGCGTTTCGGCGTGGATGATCGATATGCCGTTTCGGGACTCCGACCAAATGTCGTCCAATTCCGGAAGGGTGCGCATCTCTGCCTCGAGCTTGCGCGTGACGAGCTCTTCAATATCGGCCGCTTCCATCCCCGGAAAGAACGCCGAGACAACGATCTCACGGATAACGATTGGCGGATCTTCTTGGCGCGGAAAATTCAAGAATTGTATTAAGCCAAGAATGATAACCGCCGCGATGAAAACGACGGTCAGCCGGTTGGCATCAAGTGAGAACCGGGTGATTAGGGACATTTCCGCTACCTTCTTCCCGCAAAACGTAGTGAATCAGCCAATTTTTTTACAGGCAAACAACACCTCGGCATTTCAATACAAACGCCGATTTCCTCGGAAATTTCAGCCTCTAAAGCGGTGAAGGCTGGGAAACCATCAGGCACCTTGATGGAAAATTATTGTTGCCCCCACACTTGGTCCTCTCATCCTGGTACCAACGGTTTCTGTCGCGACTATTAGCTTACTGCCCTCCCATGAGCCTGACTTCCTGTCCATCCCTCAGAAAACTGACACCGGCAACCGCAATGATATCTCCGGCATTCAGGCCGGTGTTGACGATCACGTCGTTGTCACGAATCCCGCCACTCTCGATGGCCGTTCTATTCACTTTCGATGACACGGGATCAAAAACGAAAACGTAACTGGTCCCCTCACTCCCCGCCGGTGCAAGCGCCCGCAGCGGCACGAGATAGGCCGTTTCGCTTTCTCCATCGGCGAATAAGATGTTCACTTCCGCGGTGATGCCGGGGCGGATGCGCTCGTTGCCTTCACCATTCTCAATGGTGACTTTGACCGGAAAGGCATTGGTTGCTCCGGCCACGTTGCTAATCTCGGTAATCATGCCGTTGTGGACTTCCGCCGGAATGGCCGGGAAGCGGATCTCGGCGGGCAGCCCGAGATATACCAGATCAATCTCTGATTCGGGGATGCTGATCGCCGCCTCCATCGCCCCTTCCATATTGAGCTCAAACAGTCGCTCCCCGCGGGCGACTTCCTGAAACGGGTTCACGAGGCGTTTGGCCACAAGGCCGTCGAAAGGCGCCATTAGCACGGTTTTCTCAAGATCGCGCTTCGCCAGATTTAGACGCGAGTTCGCATAGCTCTGGTTCTGGCCCGCACCGAGGTAAGCAGCCTCTGCCTGATCGACCGAGCGTCCGGAGACGGCTCCCGGATTTATCTCAACGACCTTCCGAAAGCGCTCCCACTCCCTCCGCGCGTCCGTCAGTTCAGTCTGGGCTCGCCCAAGGGAGGCTTGAGCCGCATCCACATTCAAGCTGAACGTTCGATCGTCAAGCACCGCCAGAACCTGCCCCTGGGTAACTCTCTCTCCCACATCGACATTGACCTCCAGGACATTTCCGGGAACTTGGAAACTAAGGCTGGAGGTATCCGCCGCCTCGACAACACCCGAGAACCGGCGCTGCATTCCCGTTGCCCGTTCGGTGACGGTAATGGTCTTGATGGCTCGCACCGTTTCGCTAGGCGGCGGAGGCTCATCGCCGCAACCGACCAATGCCGCCATCGCGAAAAGGACGCATAGCATCCGAACTTGTTGGGTGAAAAATAACATCAGAACGGCTCCCGCGCTCAACCTCTCCATGCCTGACTCAGGGCTGGGAAACGTTACAGCCGAGATAGCCCTCATCGCGCCTCGATCCGGCTGAAATGCCCGTTCTCAGCGGGCGCGTAAGGCTCAACGGGAATTCTCATCGTGTTCAGGCTGGCAGCGCAGACGTACCAGCGCCGCCACCTTAATGTCGAGACCCGCGCCCGCAAGTCAGGCAGTATTTATCGCTTGCCATCGATGCCGATGCAAGCCCTTCGGCAGGGAAACCCGGTCAGGATCTCCGCCGGCACAGGCAGTCGCCTGGATCAAACTCTAAGCGCCGGCGGCAACGTGGTGACAACCGGCAAGAATTTCGATGCCCGTGCTCGGGGTGATCCCGCTATTGCCGGATGTCTTTTTCGTGGCCCTGGCCGTCACCATCATGGGCGGCCAGACGGTGGGTGCGGCGCTGACCCTGGTCCTCGTTCCGGTACTCTACGCAACGTTTTACCGTATCAAGAGCCCGCGCACCGAGGCGGCGTAACCGCAACAAGGTCTGGCTCTCAAGGATGGCCGTCGGGTTGCGGCTCCTGGACGTCGCCATGGGGCGTGGTAGCCGTCGATCGTAGTGGCCTTCTTCCCATCCTCTGCTCGCAAACGCTTGGCGAGCGGAACTGGGTGCAGCGACGCCAGCGCTCCTGGAACGATGCTTCGTTCGCTTCCGTTCCGGGCAACGTCCAGCGGGTCGTCCTTTCTCCGGTCCTCGGCTCGACCGTGGATTCGCAGGCGGTGATCAGGCCGAGAACCAGAAACAGAAAAACCGGGCGTATCATCATCTTTGTCATCTGTTCTCGCGGGGCTGCGGTGTCCGCTAGAACGGAAACAACAGCGGGATCAGCAGGTCGGCAACGATCATTACCAGGATGGTCATCGGTACGCCAACCTTGGCGAAGTCACCGAAGGTGTAGCCGCCAGGGGCCACGACCAGGGTGTTCACCGGCGTGGAGACCGGCGTCATGAACGCGGCCGACGCCGCCACGGCGATGGTCATTGCGAACGGATAGGGCGAAACGCCCATGTCGCCGGCGATGCCGATGGCGAGCGGCGCAAGCAGCACGGCGGTGGCGGTGTTGGAGATGAACATCCCGAGGACGGCGGTAAGCACGAACAAACCGGTCATCATCGCGGTCGGTCCGAAATCGCCGAACCTGGCGACCAGGCCGTCGACGATGAGGTCGCTGGCTCCGGTATTCTGCAGCGCCGTCGCCAACGGCAGCATGCCGGCGACGAGGACCAGGCTCGGCCAATTGATCACCTTGTAGGCGGTCTCCATGGTGAGGCAGCGGGCCGAGACCAAGGCCAGCGCGGCAATGAGGACGGCA
>JAUXFS010000289.1 GCA_030622775.1 Rhodospirillales bacterium
CCCCACTGGGTGGTGATGAGCGCCGGCACCGGGGGGACATCGGCGACGATCGGCCGCTACGCCCGCTACCGCTGCCACGACACCCGGCTGTGCGTCGTCGTCCCGGAGAACTCGGTCTTCTACGACTGCTACATGCAGGGGCGGCGGGACTTGACGGTGGAAACCGGTTCGCGCATCGAAGGCATCGGCCGTCCCCGCTTCGAGCGGTCGTTCCTGCCGGGGGTCGTCGATCGGATGATCAAGGTCCCCGACGCGGCTTCGATGGCGGCGATGCGCATCGTCGCCGAACGACTGGGGCGTCGTCCCGGCGGCTCCACCGGCACCAATTTCTACGGCGCGCTGCGGATCATCGCCGAGATGCTGGAGCAGGGCGTAGAGGGCTCCGTGGTCACTCTGTTCTGCGATTCCGGCGCCCGCTACGCCAACACCTACTACAGCGACGACTGGCTGGCCGAGAACGGCTTCGTCATCGCCCCCTACGTCGCCCAGATCGACCGCTTCCTCGACACCGGGGAGTGGCGGCCTTTTTGAGATCCCGACTGGAGAAGAGCCGTGAAACCCAAAACCAACGATCCGTTTCTTCGCCAGTTCTTCGACCGCGTCCCGGCGGACGTGGCCGGCACGTTCACCGACGACCAACTCGACGCGGTCAAGCTGGCGTTCGGCGCCCGCACCCGCGGCAGCCACGCCGTCGATATCCGCCTGCCGATCCCGTTGCTCGTCAGTCGTTTCTATATCGTCTTTCTCGCCGGCGGCGAACGCCGACCCGGCAAGCGGCGGCAGTTGGAGCGGGCGCTGCGGCCGGTGTGGACCATAGCGAACGCCATCGTTGTTCTCGCTTTCCTCGTCCTTCTGACGGGGGCCACCTTCGGCGTCCTCTACGCCGGCAAGAGGGCGCTCGGCATTGACCTCTTCCCCGGCATCGACATGCTTCCCGACAAGACGATCGAGCGGATGCTGAAATGAGCCGGACCCTCGGAACCGCCGGCGGATATGGCGGGACCGCGGGAATGTGCTAACCTCTCCCCCGGTTTCGGCGGCGACCGCCGCCGGCGATCAACGCAGGATGGTATTGGCAAACGAGGAGGGGGAAATGACGGCGACACTCACGGTGACCATCGACGCGTGGCCGAACGGTGGGGTGATTCCCGAGGAATACGCCTTTTGCGTCCCGGACGCGGAGGAACACGTGGCGATGGGCCGCAACCGCAGCCCCGCCATCCGCTGGTCGGACGCGCCGGCGGGCGCCCGGTCCTACGCGATCATCTGCCACGATCCCGACGTTCCCTCCAGGCCCGACGACGTCAACAAGGAAGGGACGACGGTGCCCGCCGATCTGCCGCGCATCGACTTTTACCACTGGGTGCTGGTGGACGTTTCCGACCGCACCACCGAGCTGGTGGCCGGCGAGGACTCCCAGGGAGTCACCCCGGGGGGCAAGGAGCCGGGAAAAACCGACTACGGCGTGCGCGGCATCAACAACTACACCGACTGGTTCGCCGGTGACGAGGAGATGAAGGGCGACTACGGCGGCTACGACGGGCCGTGTCCGCCGTGGAACGACGAGATCCTCCACCACTACCATTTCACCGTCTACGCGCTGGACGTGCCGAGCCTGGGGCTTTCGGGGACCTTTGGCGGGCCGGAGGCGCTCGCGGCGATGGAAGGGCACGTGCTGGCCAAGGGCGTGTGGACCGGCGTCTACACCCTCAATCCCGATCTGGCGGGCGGTTAGTGGCTGCTGTGCGATCATCGTTGCCGGTCGCCGACCCCGGCGCGACATTTTGCGTATGCGAAGGCGGGGGGCGGCGGTTCCCCGCCGCCGGCGCCGCGGCCAACCGGCAACCGCAAGAAAACTTTAACCCTTGATGGATTTTTGCGCTGCAAGGTCTATAGTGAAAGTTCGCGCCCGGGGGGGTTCCGCATCGGCCGTAGGCCCCGGGTTTGGAACGAACGCGGGGTGCGTTTGGCCGGACCGGCGGAACTGTCTTGGCGGACGACAACCAGATCTGAATGGAGAAACGTCATGAGCGTCTACAAAATGATTCGCCTCGTCGGAGCCAGCCCGACCTCATGGGAAGAAGCGGGCAAGATGGCCGTCGAAGAGGCCGCCAAGCACGTCAGGGATCTGCGCGTCGCGGAAGTCGAGCAGTGCGACATGAGGATCGAGAACGGCACGGTCGTCGAGTACCGCACGAGAGTCCATATGTCCTTCCGCTACGAAGGCTCCTGAGCCCATTCCGCATCGAAGCGGAATCACGGCGGCGGCTCTTCGGGGCCGCCGTCTTCGTATGTGCATCATATGTCTGGTTCAGAGCACTAGCGGCCGGCGCCGGAAAATTCGCCCGCCGCCCTTGACCTCCGCCGAAATCGAACATACCTCACTCGTGTCGGATGCCCATCAGGGGTCCGGCGCCAACTTCGGGTCGGCCTCGTGCGGCCCCGCGTTGGCCAGACGCATAGCGTAACTCACATTGCTTGACCAAGGAGGATGTGTAGCGATGACACATTTCGATTTCTCTCCCCTGTACCGTTCGTCCGTTGGTTTCGACCGCCTGACGCGGCTCGTCGAAAGCTCGGTGCAGCAGACCGAGGCCGCCAACGGCTATCCGCCCTATAACATTGAGAAAACCGCCGAGGACCAGTACCGGATCACCGTCGCCGTCGCCGGTTTCGGCGAGGACGAACTGGCGCTCGAAGTGAACCAGAACGTGTTGATGATCGAGGGCCGCAAGAAGGAGGGCGACGGTGAAGCCGCCTACCTCTATCGCGGCATCGCCGGCCGTTCGTTCAAGCGGCAGTTCCAGCTCGCCGACCACGTCAAGGTGGTCGACGCCGGTCTGCACAACGGCCTGCTGGTCGTCGACCTGATGCGCGAGTTGCCGGAGGCGATGAAGCCGCGGCGGATCGCGATCTCCACGTCCGGCCCGGCGACGGTCGCCGGCAAGGGCGCCAAGCGGATCGAAAGCCCGAAAAAGGCGGCCTGACGCTCGTTACGAGCCCCGGGGCGCCGACCCGGTTGACCGGCGCCCCGGAACCGTCCTTTTCCCCCTTGGCCGCGGCCGGGGGCAAAAAGGTGTCATTCCACTTTTCCCTGCGAAAAGTTGAGTGACACCTTTTTTCGTTTCGCTGCCCGCCCCGGATCTTGGCGGAGCACCATAAAAAAGCCGCCCCGAGGGGCGGCTTGAGTTTACTAAAGAGGAGGTCAGAGTGGACCGGAACTTCGCAACCCCCGGTCCAGGGTTCGTACTCGCGGGATCGATTCCAAGATATTCCCCATTTGGGGAATAACGCAAGCGTTTTTTTTCGTTTCCGATCGCCGCCGCCGCCGATGATGGCGAATCCGCCGAAAGTCGTGGAAATTCAAGGCGTTCGTATCCAGCGATGCGGTTATCGGCGGCGCCATCGCCGGCCGGCCGGTCTCGGATCGGAATTGATCAACGACAAACCGGGCAAATCTCCTCCGAATCGGACCGCCGATAATCCGCCCCAACGAAGAAGCCGCCCCGAAGGGCGGCTTGAGTTCGCTTGGAGGAGGTAAGCCGTGGACCGGACCTTCGCACTCCCCCGGTCCAACGATGGTGCTAGCGGGATAGGAAGCCATTATGCCCCATTTGGGGTATAGCGCAAGCGCTTTTTTGTTCACCATCCGTACGAGTCATCGGCCATCGCCTTCGGTCCGGCCTTGCCGGCGGTGTTCACGGCATCGCCACCTCCGCCCTGTTGCGGTCGCGGATGCCTGGCTCCGGCGCGTCCTTCATCACCTCCATACCGACCTCTCGAAACGGCGCCACGCCGTCATCATCCGCGATTTTGCCGCTGGGGGCGTGCGGTGAAGGGCGGGGTGCGCCGGCTGTCAGGCGGAGAGGATGTAGCCGCCGTTGGCGCGCTCGGCCTGGCCGAGCAGGGCGAGGGTGCGCAGCACGTCGTCGACCTTGCGCTCGGCGCGCCTTCCTTGCGCGAAGCGGCGGGCGAGAGCGGCGGCGGCGATCGGGGTACCGGTTTCGGCGAGCATCGTGCGGATCGCCGCCACCTGATCGGGGAGCGCGGCGGGCAGGCTGGGCTTC
>JAUXFS010000069.1 GCA_030622775.1 Rhodospirillales bacterium
CGCCGCTTCCGCAACGCATCCATGATGCCGTCGACCGGGATTTCGCTCCCCAACACACCGAATGAATTTGCACGACCGCAAGGCTGAGAACGGAGCCGCGGCTGGTATTACTCCGCCGCCTCGCGCACTTCCGTCGGCTTGAGGTGGCGGGCGCGGCGGCGGCGGCGCCAGGCGGCGGCGTTGGCCTTGAGCATCAGCGCCGACGGGGTGACCACCAGGGTCAGGATCGTCGAGAACCCGAGGCCGAAGACGATGGCGGTGGCGATCTGGGTCCACCACTGGGTCGCCGGCGCGCCGACCGAGACGTGGCGGGCGATGAAGTCGATGTTGACCCCGAACACCAGCGGCATCAGCCCGAGCATGGTGGTGATCGTCGTCAGCATCACCGGCCGGAGACGCTGGGCGCCGGTCTGCAGCACCGCTTCCAGCGGCGGATGCCCGGCCTCGCGGAGCCGGTCGTAGGTGTCGATCAGCACGATGTTGTTGTTGACGACGATCCCGGCCAGGGCGATGACGCCGATGCCGCCCATGACGATGCCGAACGGCTGCCCGGTGACCAGAAGCCCGATGAACACCCCGATCGTCGACATCACCACCGCGCTGAGGATGAGGAACGCCGAGTAGAAGCTGTTGAACTGGGTGATCAGGATGATCGCCATCAGGAACACCGCCAGACCGAACGCCTTGGTGAGAAACGCCTGCGCCTTCTTCTGTTCCTCGTCCTCGCCCTTGAAGCGGACCTCGACGCGGGGATCGAGGCCGGCGCCGGCCAGCCACGCCTGGAACTCCCGGACCATGTCGTCGGCGAGCACGCCCTCGGCGACGTCGGCCTTGACGGTCATCACCCGGCGGCCGTCGGTGCGGAACACCGAGCCGACCCGCGGCTCCGCGACCAGCTCGACGAAGTTGCCGACCGGAACCGCGCCGGCGGCGCCGCCGATGCGAATCGAGTCAAGCATGTCGATGGTCCGGTACTCGGCCGGGTAGCGGACGCGGATGTCGATCTCCTCGTCGCTGTCGTCCGGCCGGTATTCCCCGGCCTTGATGCCGGTGGTCACCATCTGCACCGCCTGGCCGAGGAGGCGGACGTCGATGCCGTATTTCGCCGCCTGGGCGCGGTCGATCCGCACCTCCCAGTCGATGCCGGGCAGTGGCCGGCTGTCCTCGATGTTGAGCAGGCCGTCGATGCGATCGAGACCGGCGAGCACCCGTTCCACCGCCGGTTCGAGCAGCTCCGGGAACCGCGACGCCAGCTCCACCTGCACCGGCTTGCCGATCGGCGGCCCCGCTTCTTCCTCGCGCGGATCGACGAACACCCCGGCGATGCCGGCGGTGCGCGCCTCGACCTCGGCGAGGATCTCCTTGGCCGGGCGGCGAAGTTCCCAGTCGACGAACTCGAGGGTGACGGTGCCGATGATGTCCTCGGCCTCCTCGCCGCGCGCGGGCGTGCCGGTGCGGGCGTAGATCGTCTCGAATTCGCCCATGTCGAGGATGCGCCGCTCCACTTCTCGCAGGATGGCATCCTTTTCGTAGGCCGATAGGTTGCCGCGGGCGCGAACCTGCAGCTTGGCGACGTTCGGCTCGACGTCGGGGAAGAACTCGATGCCCTTGCCGAACTGGGCGTAGGCGACCTGGACCGCGACCAGCAGCACCACGGCGGCGATCAGGATCTTGCCGGGATGGCGGAGCGCCGCCTCCAGCACTTTCAGGTATGTCCCGGTAAAGCCGTGGATTTCGGAGAGGTGGCCGCTCTCGCCGCCGGCGAGGTTGCGCATCGCCTGGGGATCGGCGGTTCCCGGCTTGCCGACGAAGCTGCCGAGGGTCGGCACGAACACCAGCGCCATCAGCAGCGACGCCGACAGGGTCGCCAGCAGGGTGATCGGCAGGAACTTCATGAACTCGCCGACGATGCCGGGCCAGAACACCAGCGGCAGGAATGCCGCCAACGTCGTCGCGGTGGAGGCGATGATCGGCCACGACATCCGCTTGGCGGCGAGGGCGTAGGCGCGCCGCGGGGGCTCGCCCTCGACCATCTTGCGGTCGGCAAGCTCGGTGACGACGATGGCGCCGTCGACCAGCATCCCCACCGCCAGGATCAGCGCGAACAGGACGACCATGTTGATGGTCATCCCCAGCGCGGTCAGCACCAGGATCCCGGTCAGGAACGACCCCGGAATGGCGATGCCGACCAATGCCGCCGATCGGACGCCGAGCGCCGCGACGACGACGATCATCACCAGGATGACGGCGAACACCACGCTGTTCTGCAGGTCGTTGAGCATGGTGCGGATCCTGTCCGACTTGTCCTGGGTGAAGGCGACGTGCACCGCCTCGCGGAGCCCCTGCGGCCACGCCGAACGCTCCGCCTCGACCACCCGGCGCACCGCCTCGACGGTTTCGATCAGGTTCTCGCCGGCGCGCTTGGAGACCTCGAGGGCGATCGCCGGGCGGCCGTCGACCCGGGCGAAGCCCTTGCGGTCCTTGAAGGTGCGGCGCACCTCGGCGATGTCGCGGAGCTGGACGACGGCGTCGCCTTCGACGCGGATCGGCAGGGTCATGATATCGTCGACGGTCTCGAACAGGCCCGGCACCTTCACCGAAAACCGGCCGCGGCCGGTGTCCTGGGCGCCGGCGGCGACGAGAAGATTGTTGCTGGCGACCATGTCGACGGCGTCGCCGGCGGTCAGGCCGTAGCTTTCCACCTCGAACGGGTCGATGAGAATCTCGACCAGTTCCTCGCGGTCGCCGGCGATGTCCGCCTCGAGGACGCTGGAGATGGTCTCGATCCGGTCCCTGAGGTCGCGGGCGAGGCGAAACAGGGTGCGCTCAGGCACGTCGCCCGAAAGGGTGACCACCACCACCGGGAACAGGCTGAAATTGACCTCGCTGACCACCGGTTCCTCGGTGTCATCGGGAAGTTCGGGCTTGGCCTGGTCGACCTTGTCGCGCACGTCCTGGAGGGCGGCGTCGGCGTCGAACCCGGCCTCGAACTCGAGGAGCACGTAGGCGCCGCTCTCGTAGCCCTTGGAGCGCATCTCCTTGACGCCCTCGATCGAGCGCAGCTCGATCTCCATAGGTCGGATCAGCAGCCGCTCCGCGTCCTCGGGCGAGATGCCCTCGTGCCTCATCGACACGTAGATGATCGGGATGTTGATGTCCGGCTCCGACTCCTTCGGGATCTCGACGAAGGCGATGGTGCCGGCGACCAGGACCAGGAACAGCGCCGAGAGAACCGTGCGCGATCGCGCGAACGCGGTTTCGATCAGCGCCATCAGGACCGTCCCGCCGCCGCCGCTTCCGACCCGACCGCCGAGCCGACCTCGGCGACCGGCCGCACCCGCTGGCCGTCGCGCACGAACTCCTGGCCGACGGTGATCAGGGTCACCCGTTCCGGCAGCCCGGCGAGCCAGACGCCCTCGGGCGTGTCGGCGACGATGACGACCCGGCGAAAGGCGACGCGGTCGTCGTCCCCGACCACCTTGACGCCGACCACGCCGTCGTCGTTGAGGGTGAGGATCGCCGGCGTCACCCGGTGGGCGAGGATTTCGTCCTGGCGCAGCCGGACCTCGGCGGTGATGCCTTCGCCGATCGTCGCGTCCGGATTGGCGACCTCGATCTCGACCCGGAAGGTCCGGGTGGTCGAACTCGCGGTGCGGGCGACATAGCGGACGCTACCGCGTACCTGTTCCCCGGTGACCAGCCGGATGTCGGCCTGGTCTCCGACCCGGACGCGTCCGCCGTCGCGTTCGGTCACCTCGCAAACGACGACGATCGGATCGAGGTCGACCACCTCGGCGACGATGCTGCTGCTCATGTTCCTCCCGGACTGCAAGTAGTCGCCGACCTCGACCATCAGGTCGTCGACGATGCCGTCGAAGGGAGCACGGATCGTGGTGCGCTCGATGTCCAGCTTGATGGCGGCCAACTGGGCGCGGGCTTCCTCCAGAGACGCCTGATCCTCGGCCTTCTTGATGTCGGCAACGAAGCCGGACTTGGCCAGCTTCTGCGAGGCGCGGTAGGCCACGCGGCGATGCTCGACCGATGCTTCGGCGCGTTTCAGCCGGGCCTCGCGGTCGTCCATGCTCAACCGGACGATGACGTCGCCGGCATTCACCCTGGCGCCCTTGTCGACGACCTTGTCGACGATCCGCCCGCCGGTCTCGGCGCGCACCTCCACCCGGCGATCGGCCTCGGTCCGGCCGAACAGCGAGAGCTGCCTTGCCCGCGCCTCGGCGACAACCGTCCGCACCTGCACGGCCGGAACCACGGGCTCCGCCGAAACATCGGCCTCCCTGACCGCTTGCGGCTCGCCGTCGCCGCCGATCAGGCCGGTCAGCAGCCAGGCGCCGACGACAACGGCGATGGCGCCGGCGATCAGATAAGAGCTTTTCACCCGTGTCCCCTCGTGGGCGGCGGTTACTCGGCGGCGCGCGGCGTTTCCGCGCCGCGTTCGCCGCCCCCGCCCTCATCGACTGCGTCTTCATCGACGACGTCGCCCGCCCCGAACAGAACCCCCCTGCTGTTCTCCATGTAGTCGACGATGGCGCGGGACACCGCGAGCCCCAGCCCGTGAACGAATTTGCGGTCGCGGCCGGCCACGGTGCAATCGGGGTCGGAGAGACAGTCGACCTTGGCGCGATGAACGGCGAGGTGGCGTTGGTAGACCTCGCCGAGATGATCGGGGTCGAGGAGATCGCCGAAAAACATCATGAAGATCGCCTCGGACCGGTAGCTGTCGGGGCTCGGAGCCTTGTGCAGCTCGCGCCGGAACGCCCGACGCCCGGCCTCGGTGAGGCTGTAGACCTTCTTGTCGGGCCGTCCCTCCTGCGCCATCTCCGTGCAGGTGACCAGGCCATCGGCGAGCAGGGTGCCGAGCGCCGGGTAGATCGAGCCGAAACCGGCGGCATGAAAATGGGAGAACGGCCCTTCCTCGAAGTGCTTCTTGATTTCGTAACCGCTGGCGTCGCCCAGTACGAGCACGCCGAGACAGAGGGTTTTGACGTCCATGGAGCATCCCGCCGGCCCGAGCACAAAGCGCGCATGCCCAGGCTTCCAAGTTTATCGATCCGATATATATAGAACAGATATATATCGCTTCAATATATTTGTTGCGGCGGGGCCCGGCGCGCCTCGGCACCGGGACGAAAACCGGCGGTCAAATTGACGGGTCCGTGAACCTCCATTTATACTCCCCTGCCCAGAACAAGGATCGACAGCGATGACATCCTACGCCGCGCCCCTCGCCGACATGCGCTTCGTCATCAACGAATTGGCGGAGCTGAGCTCCGTCACCGCGCTCCCCGATTGCGCCGAGGTCACTCCCGACCTGGTGGATGCGATCCTGGAAGAGGCGGGCCGGTTCGGCGCGGAAGTCCTGGCCCCACTGAACGCCGCCGGCGACCGGCAGGGGTGCACGTTCGAAAACGGCGTGGTCCGGACCCCGGATGGCGTCATCGAAGCCTATGGCCAGTTCGTCGAAGGCGGCTGGAACAGCGTACCCTTCGACCCCGAATACGGCGGACAGGGACTGCCCGCCCTGATCTCCACGGCGGTCGCGGAAGTCTGGACCGCCGCCAACATGGCGTTCGGACTGTGCCCGATGCTGACCCAGGCGGCGGCGGAGCTGCTGCACGCCCAGGGAAGCGAGTGGATCAAGGCGACCTACCTGCCGAAAATGGTGTCCGGCGAATGGACGGGCTCCATGAACCTGACCGAGCCGCAAGCGGGATCGGACCTCGGCCGGGTGCGCGCGAAAGCGGTACCCGACGGCGAGCACTACCGGATATCCGGCCAGAAAATCTTCATCACCTACGGCGAGCACGACTTGGCCGACAACATCATTCACATGGTGCTGGCGCGCATCCCCGATGCGCCGCCCGGGGTCAGGGGCATTTCCCTGTTTGTGGTTCCCAAGTTCCTGGTCAACGACGACGGCGGCCTGGGTGCGCGCAACGATGCCCGCTGCGTCTCCATCGAGCACAAGCTCGGCATCAATGCCAGCCCGACCGCGGTGATGTCGTTTGGCGACGACGACGGGGCCATAGGCTATCTGGTCGGCGAGGAAAACCGCGGCCTCGAGCACATGTTCCTGATGATGAACAACGCCCGCCTCGCGGTCGGACTGGAAGGCGTCGGCATCGCCGATCGCGCCTATCAGCAGGCGCGCGACTACGCGATGGAACGGGTCCAGAGCGCGCTCATCGGCGGCGACGATCCGTCGCCGGTGACCATCGTTCACCATCCCGATGTCCAGCGCATGCTGATGACGATGAAGTGCCAGACCGAGGCGGCCCGGGCGCTTGCCTACTATGTTGCCGCCTCGCTCGATATCGCCCGGCGGCATCAGGATCCGGAGATTTGCCGTGATCGCCAGGGGCTCGCCGATCTGCTCACCCCGGTGGTGAAGGCCTGGTGCAGCGACATTGGTATCGAGGTCGCCAACATCGGCATCCAGGTCCATGGCGGCATGGGCTACATCGAGGAGAGCGGCGCGCCGCAGCATCTGCGCGACGCCCGGATCGCCTCCATCTACGAAGGCACCAACGGCATCCAGGCCATCGACCTGGTCGGCCGCAAGGTGGCGAGGGATAACGGCGCCGCGGCGACGGCGTTCATCGCCAAGGTACGCCAGTTGGACCACGATCTCGGCGAGGTCGAAGGCGAGGACGTCGCGGCCATTCGCGTTCACCTGCGCCGCGCGGCGAAGGATCTGGCGGAAGCCTCCGACTGGTTGCTCGAGACCTTTGCCGGAAACCCCCGCCGCGTCACCGCGGGCGCCGCTCACTATTTGAGGCTGACGGGGATCGTCGCCGGCGGCTGGCTGATGGCCAAGGCGGCGATGATCGCGGAACGACACCTCGCGGCCGGCGACGGGGATCCGGCGTTCCTGCGCGCCAAGCTGATCTCGGCGCGCTACTTCGCCGACAATTTCCTGACCCAGAGCGGGGCTCTCAAGGTGATGTTCAAGGAAGGCGCGGCGGCGCTGGAGGAGTTGGATCCGGAACGGTCGTTCTGAGAGTCCGGCTCCTTTTCCCCGTTGCTCTTAGCACCTGCGGGAAGCGGTCGCCGGCGGTGCCCGAAGGACAGGGCTTATACCTTGATTCTCGTGCCTTATTCCTTCACTTTCAAGAATCGGTAGAGGACGGTGAGAGGCAATGGGCAGGCTGCGGACAGCGATCGGGTCGACGCTCGCGGTTCTGACCGTCCTGTTGGCCATGGTCGCGATCGCCGCCGCCGCCGATCCGCCCCCGGACGACCAGCCGGTCCTGTTCACCGCGGATGAACTGACCCACGACCGGGAGCTCGGCATCACCCGCGCCAGCGGTCACGTCGAGGTCTCGCGCGGCGACCACATCCTCCTTGCCGACACCATCACCTACAACCAGAAGGAGGACCTGCTGACCGCTTCGGGGAACGTTTCCCTGCTCCCGCCCTCGGGCGACGTCTACTTCGCGGAACATATGGAGATCACCGGCGACCTGAGAAACGGGATCATCGAGGACTTCCGCGCCATCCTTTCCGACGGCCGGCGCTTCGCCGCCGCTGGCGCGCGCCGTTCGGAAGGGGTCCGAACCGAAAGTCGGATCGTAGCCATGTCGTTCTGTGAGCCAAGGGGTTGGGGCTAGTCA
>JAUXFS010000384.1 GCA_030622775.1 Rhodospirillales bacterium
ATCCTCGGGGCGTCGAAGCCGCTTGACGATGCGCCAGCATCGCCCGCGCGGCCCCTCCTGCCGAGGATGCGTGAAACACGATCACAATGAGTCCCTATCAATGACCGTTGGTATAAAGGAGCCAATCTTGGACGATGTGTCCGTGGGAGACGACATGGGACAAATGCTCAATTCCTACTTCAAGCTGTCCGAGAACGGGACCACCGTTCGGACCGAACTCCTGGCCGGCGTTACGACGTTCCTCACCATGGTCTACATCGTCTTCGTCAATCCATCGATCCTGCAGGAGGCGGGGATGGATCACGGAGCCGTATTCGTCGCGACCTGTGTTGCCGCCGCGGTGGGTACGCTGATCATGGGATTGTACGCCAACTACCCCGTGGCGTTGGCGCCGGGCATGGGGTTGAACGCCTATTTCACCTACGGCGTGGTGTTGGGCATGGGCCACACCTGGCAGGTCGCTTTGGGAGCGGTGTTCATTTCCGGCCTCCTGTTCGTCCTTCTCAGCCTGTTGCCTGTCCGTAGCTGGATCATCAACAGCATTCCCAGATCGCTGAAGATGGCCATCTCGGCCGGGATCGGGTTGTTCCTGGCGATCATTGCCCTGAAAAATGCCGGCCTCGTCGTCGACCACCCCGCGACACTGGTCACCCTCGGCGACGTCACCAGCACCCCGGCGCTGCTCGCCTCGGCAGGTTTTCTTGCAACGGCGGCGCTGAGCGCACGGCGCGTTCCGGGCGCCATCATCATCGCCATTCTCGGTGTGACCGGCGTCGGTGTCGCGCTTGGCGTTTCGCCGGCTCAGGGGGTGTTTTCACTGCCACCGAGCGTGGCGCCAACGTTCCTTCAGATGGATATCTCCGGCGCCCTGGAAGTCGGACTGATTACGATTATTTTCGCGTTTCTCTTCGTCGACCTTTTCGACACCGCCGGCACTTTGGTTGGCCTCGCCCACAGGGCGGGTATGCTGGACGAACACGGACGACTTCCACGGCTTCGACAGGCCTTGCTCGCCGACAGCACCGCCTCGGTCGTCGGCGCCGTCATGGGGACTTCGACCACCACGAGCTATATTGAGAGCGCCGCCGGCGTCAATGTCGGGGGCCGAACCGGCTTGACCGCCGTCACTGTCGCGGTTCTGTTTCTTCTTTGTCTGTTCGTATCTCCGCTTGCGGCGACCATTCCTCCTTACGCCACGGCGCCGGCGCTCCTGTTCGTCGCCTGCCTGATGGTCCGCGGCCTTGCCGAAATCGACTGGGATGACGTCACCGAGTTTGCTCCCGCGGTGGTTACCGCGGTCAGCATGCCGCTGACGTTTTCCATCGCCACCGGTATCGGCCTGGGTTTCATCACCTACGCCGGGATCAAGATCCTGACCGGTCGGGCATCCGAAGCAGGAACAGCGGTGATCGTTCTATCCGTTGCTTTCATCGTTAAGTTTGCCGTGGTCTAGAGGTAAAAAAAGGGGTGACGGCGACGATCCGTTTCAATATTATGCAAAAAATCGTTTGGAAAGCATCCGAAAAAGGGACAATAACTGGCCCGGGTTTTGGGGGAAGATCAAAAAAAGCGTACTAGGGCAAAAAGCACCCTAGAAAATAAATCGAAGCCAATCAACGGCTACTTCTTTAGGCAAGATCGGGAACGATCTTGCCGTTCGTTTTTCCAGCCCCCTCTACAACCAATTGAAAAATAAGATTATTTCTGTCCGTAGAAGTCGGAGCCAGCCTGCAGCCATGGCGGGTCCTGGTCTGCGATGCGGGTGTAGGCGGCGCAATCGGGATGGTGCGCGCCGGGCAGGTAGCCGATGCTCATCAGGAATTCCCCAACCACCTCACGGCCGGTAAAGCGGAACGTTTGCCGAAACGTTTTTACCCAGTCGTCCGGCAGTTTGGGGTGACCGGAGGCGAGCCACGCATCGAAGCCGCCATGGCTTTCGCGCATGGAGCGCACACTTTTCGCGTTGTCGATAATGGCGTTGATCTTCAGCCTGTTTCGGATGATGCCGGGATCGGCGAGCAACCGAGCGACGTCGGCATCGCCATAGGCCGCCACTTGGTCGACGTCGAATGCATCGAAGGCGGCGATCAGTGCCGGGCGCTTCTTCAATATCAGAAGCCACGAGAGACCCGCCTGAAATATCTCGAGGGATAGGCGCTCGAACAACGCCGCTTCGTCGGTGAGGGGAAAGCCGTACTCGAAATCGTGATACGGGCCATGGATCGGGTGGTTGGCCGCAACCTCGCAATACCAGGACATTTTGCGTTGAGACTACTCTCTGAACGAGATGACGCCGGACTCCGCTATCAGGTAGAAGGCCGTCCAGACAATGGCGGCAACCACCGTGGTTGCCGCCATTTTCCGTAGTAGCCGAGGCCGTTTCGGCGCGCTCGAGGCGTGGCCTTTGACGATGTCTTGCTCACCGATGGTATGAACACCCCACGGCAGCACCATGAAGATGACAATCCACCAGATCACCACGTAAACGGCTATTCCGGTCACCCATCCCATTTGCGCGCCACCGGCCCCGCAGCGTGTCGGCGAACCGGCCTAGGAAGCTTGCTCCAGTTCCACCAGGGTGCCGTACAGGTCCTTGGGGTGCAGGAACAACACGGGGTTGCCATGGGCGCCGATTCTTGGCTCGCCGGTACCGAGAACCCGGACCCCCTCTTTCTGAAGCTGGTCGCGGGCCGCCAATATGTCGTCGACCTCGTAGCAGATGTGGTGGACCCCTCCTCCCGGGTTTTTGTCGAGGAAACCCTGGATCGGCGATTTTTCGCCGAGCGGGTAGAGCAGTTCGACCTTGGTGTTGGGCAACTCGACGAATACCACGGTAACCCCGTGCTCAGGCAAGTCCTGAGACTCCGACACCTTGGCGCCCAAGACGTCGCGATAGGTTTTGATAGCGGCCTCGAGATCCGGCACCGCGATCGCGGCGTGGTTGAACCTGCCGATCATTGTTCTACTCCTTCATTTCAGTCAAACCCGAACCAAATGGACATGGGTCAAGGGTTTTTTGCCAACTAACTCACGGAATGCCCGCCGAACAGCAAGTCGAATCGCTTCGCGTACGGCATCGTCATCCTTATAGGTTTTTTCGGGCATGTCGTCGATGGCGTTCCAGACTTCCCGTCGAATTCGTTCTCGGGCGCTATCGTCATCGTTTTCCAGCAGCCCGATGGTGGACAATTGCGGCTCGGCTTTCGGTTGCCGTTGACCATTGAGAACGATGGTTATGACAGCGGCGCCGTAGAATATGGCCTTGTTGCGCTCCCGTACGAGGTCACCCCCAACGGGTGCCAGGCGGTTGCCTTCACTGGCCAATGGGCCGACCGGGACGGAACCGACGGTGCGTACGGGGCCGGGGACAAG
>JAUXFS010000119.1 GCA_030622775.1 Rhodospirillales bacterium
GCCTCCGACTTAGCCGTCGATCTCGGCGCCGGCATGCACCCGGATGTTGCGCCCGATGACCGAGTCCTTGATCACGCCGCCGGAAACGATGCCGCCGCCGCCGATCACCGAGTCGATGGCCTGTCCGCGCCGATCCTTTTCGTTGAACGCGAACTTGGCCGGCGGATCCGAGTAGTTCGCGGTGCGCACCGGCCATTCCCGATTGAACAGATTGAGCTCCGGATCGATGGAGCGGATATCCATGGAGGCCTCGTAGTAGGCGTCGAGGGTGCCCACGTCCCGCCAGTAGGGAAGCTTGTCCGGCGGCTCGCCCGGGATCTTGTTGGTGAGGAAGTCGTAGGCGAAGATCTCCGCGGTTCCCATCGCTTTCGGCAGGATGTCCTTGCCGAAGTCGTGGGAGCTGTTCTCGTCGAGCTGATCCTCCTCGACCATCTTGAGCAGCATGTCGGTCGAGAAGATGTAGTTGCCCATCGAGGCCAGGACCCGGTTGGGATCGCCGGGGATCGTCGGGGCGTCCTCGCGCTTTTCGATGAAACCGGTGATCCGGCCGGTCGGGGTGATTTCGAGAACGCCGAACTCCTTGGCGTACTTCTTGTCGACCGGGATCGCCGCCACGGTGACGTGGGCGCGCTTCTGCTCGTGAAATTCGATCATCTCGCGGATGTTCATCCGGTAGATGTGATCGGCGCCGAACACCGCCACGATATCGGGCGCGGACTGCTCGATCAGGTTGGTGTTCTGGTGGATCGCGTCGGCGGTGCCGCGGTACCAGCTCTTCCCCGCCGAGCGCATCTGCGCCGGCACCGGCACGATGAACTCGCTCCTGAGGATGCCGCCGAACTGCCAGCCGTCGCTCAGATGCTGGAGCAGCGATTGGCTGCGGAACTGAACGACGACGTAAATGGAATAGATCCCCGAATTGACCAGATTACTCAGAACGAAATCGACGATGCGATACTTGCCGCCGAACGGCACCGCCGGCTTCGCCCGTTCCTTGGTCAACGGATACAAGCGCGTGCCTTCTCCACCCGCGAGCACGATCGCGAGAACCTTGAGTCGCATATGCGCTCCCCCTTCTTGAGTGTTGCGATTGCGTAAGCCTGTCGCCCGTTGTTGTAGCACCCGGAGGACGAACGCAGGTACGTTTCTTTTCGCTATCTGCCATCCCCGGGACGCAAGGGAAACGGTCGGGCTGGGGCTCGGTTTTAGGGGGCTTTTTAGGTCCCGCAGGCGACCGCGGACGCGGGCGCCGGGCAGTTTCCGGTGTTCGTGGTCGGTAACCGCCAACACTTGTGGGGAAGGACGTTTTCGCCATCCGCCGCCGATCCGACAACCGCGCCGCCGGTGATCAGGTCGCGCACCTGCCCACTGCAGAGATCGTCGTGCGGGCAACCGAGTTCGATGGCGCTGACGGCTTCGAGTTTGCGGAGATGGGCCGGATCGAGAGTGAAATCCAAGGCGGCGAGATTGTCCTCGAACTGCTCGAGCTTTCTCGCGCCCGGAATCAGGCTGACCACGCCCTCGCGGGTGAACAGCCAGTTGAGGGCCACCTGTGCGGGGGTGCGGCCGATCTCCTTCGCCACCGACTTCACCGCATCGGCGATTCCCAGCCTCCTCTCGGTAGGCAGCAGCGAACGGTTCTCAAGACCGAACCAGGGTTGGGGGCCTTCTGCCTTCTGATTGCACAGGTCCCGCAAGCTGTACTTGCCGGTCAGGATTCCTCCCGCCAGAGGCGACCACGGCAGGACGGCGATCCCGGCCTCTCGCGCCATCGGCAGCAGCTCTCGCTCGACGTCGCGGACGGCGAGGCTGTACTCGACCTGGATGGCGACGAAGCGAGTCCATCCCATCAGCGCCGAAATGGTGTTGGCCTGGGCGATCTTCCAGGCGGGCGTGTTGGAGGCGCCGACATGGAGGATCTTGCCGGCGCGGACGAGGTCGTCCAGCGCGCGCATGACTTCGTCGGCCGGGGTGGTGAAGTCCCAGGCATGCAGCCAGTAGAGGTCGATGTAGTCGGTGCCGAGCCGCCTGAGGCTGTCCTCGACGGAGCGGACCATGTTCTTGCGGTGGTTACCGCCGGCGTTGGGGTTGCCGGGCCGCATGTTGAGCGCAAACTTGGTCGCGAGGACAAAGTGGTCCCGTTCGGGGCCGATGAACTCGCCGAGAAGCCTCTCGCTGATGCCGTTGGTGTAGAAGTTGGCGGTATCGATGAAGTTCCCGCCGCGGCTCGCGTAGGCGTCGAAGATGGCCTTGCTGGTGTCGTCGTCGGCCCCCCATCCCCAGTCGGCGCCGAACGTCATCGTTCCCAGGCAGAGCGGGCTGACGCGGAGACCGCTTCGTCCGAGCAGCCGATAGTGGTCGAGGCTTGTGATCGGGTTGGCGTTCACGCCTGCTTCTCCAAGGGGTTCGTGTGCGGATACGGGCCACGGTGGACTTGTGGCCATGCCATTCTAGGTCAAGTTTTCTTACGATTTTGTTGCCACGACGTCGGGCGACACAGCGGCTGAACAGGGCAAGGAAGGAGGGCACCCCCTCGTCGTCATCGCGAGGAGCGCAGCGACGCGGCGATCCAGGAAATCCCGCCCGATGGGGCCGACGCGCAGGACTCTCTGGATTGCTTCGTCGCTGCGCTCCTCGCAATGACGTCCAATGCACCAACTCTTATGGATGATGCACGCGGATGCTAAGGGCTCCGTGGGCTTTCGTGGGTGTATGGTGAATCACTTATTCCCTGACAGGCCCTAGTTCCCCTGGCGGCGGGGGACGTAGACGCCGTCGGCCAGGCCGTGGAAGTAGTCGTCGAGGTCGGGGTGGTGGATCGGATCGCCGAAGCCGTCGGGCTCGAGGTTGCGTTCGGCCACGTAGGTCTGATTGTCGGTGCCGTCCATCAGCACGTGATACCACGGCCGGTCCCTGGGCGGGCGGCTGCGGGCGACCTTCTCGTACCACTCCTCGGTGCCCCCGTACTCCGGATCGACGTCGATGATCACTCCCCGATAGTCGAACAGTTTGTGGTGGACGATCTCCCCCACGGAAAACTTCGCGAACACCGTATTCACGATCCGGTTGCCTCTTCCTCGCCGTCGATACGTTGACAGGTAACACCGCCCGGCGTCGATTTCCAGTGGTCTGGACCAGACACGGGGCCGGCGGGCCGACGCCAAGTTCCGGCGGATCAGGGTCGTCATGTTTTCCCGCAACGTCGCCGGCAAGACCCTCGAGCGCGAGACGCGAGACCAGTACGCCAAGCGCAGAACGGCGATCGTTTTACCGTCCCGCCGAGACGTCGAGGAGGGCGCCGGTGACGTAGGACGAGGCGTCGCTGAGCAGCCAGACGATCGCCTCGGCGACTTCCTCGGCGGTCCCCGCCCGTCCCAGCGCCGTCCCGGCGCCGAGCACCGCCGCGCGGTCCGGCTGCCCGCCGCTGGCATGGATATCGGTGTCGATGAGGCCCGGGCGGACCGCGTTGACCCGAACCCCTTGCGGTCCCAGTTCCTTGGCGAGCCCGATGGTCAGCGTGTCGATCGCGCCCTTGGACCCGGCGTAATCCACGTATTCCAACGGCGAGCCCAGCCGCGAGGCGGCGGAGGACACGTTGACGATGGCGCCGCCGTTGCCGCCCCGGCCCTTCGACAGGCGGCGCGCCGCCTCGCGGGCGCAGAGATAGGCGCCGTAGACGTTGACGTCGAAGATCCGCTTCAGCCGTTCCGCGCCGATCTCGGCGAGCGGCAGCGACGGCGCGACGATTCCGGCGTTGTTGACCAGACCATCGAGGGCGCCGAACGCATCCCGGGTGGCATCGAACATGGCAACGACGTCGGCCTCGATCGAGACATCGCCGCGGACGGCGACGGCGCGGCCGCCGGCCGCCTCGACCTCGGAGACGGTTGTGGCCGCGGCCTCGGCGTTGCCGACGAAATTGACCCCGACCGCCCAGCCGCGTGCGCCCGCCAGCCGCGCCGTCGCCCGGCCGATGCCGCGGCTGGCGCCGGTGATCAGGATCACGTGGGTCATTTCTCGCCGGTCTTCACGATCTGTGGGGATCGAGCCGATCGACGGGCGGCGGCGATGGCCGCGTACAAACCTCTCGTATCATCTCGGCTTCGGCTCGGTACCAATTGGTTTCACTATCATTTTTCTTGTCGTCCTGTGACAGTTCCCAGGCGTGGGCGTGGATCGCGATACGGTGGCGATCGAGCAGGTCCTGGCGGCAGCCGTGATAGGCTTCCAAGTAGGGTTCGGCCTCGGGGCGGCCGCGACGGATGAGGGTCATGGCGTCGTCGCATGACAGGCCTTCGACGAAGGTGAGGTAGCCGAGCACCGTCAGCGGCGAGCGGTTGATGCCGGCGGAGCAGTGGACGTAGACCTTGTGGCCGCCGGTGATCAGGTTGTGCAGATGAAACACCGCCACGGGCAGGCGTTCGCGTTGCTCCGGCGGGTCGAAGTCGCGCATCGGTGCGTTGACCATCGCCATGCCGGTACGCTCGCCGTGGAGACGGTGTTGATCGTAGTCGATGCCGAACTGGTCCCGGCACTCGTCGTGCTGAACCGAAAGCAGCGCGGTCGCGCCCGTTTGTTCGCGGACGCGGTCGATGTCCGCCGTCTTCATCGGACAGGAGCCGATGACGATGTCTTCGCGGATCTCGTTCCAGTTGAGGGGCCAGGTCATGAGCCGGACTCCCGGGGCACCGCCATCAGCTCGTCGGCCTTGGCGTTGAGCTTGTGGGTGAGTCCCGCGGCCTTGCCGCCGCCGAGGCTTCGGTACTCCGATCGGCGCATCGCCAGCTCGCTCACCGTGCTGTTGAGCAGGATGTCGATGACCCGCCAGCGGTCCCCGGTTTTCCTGAGCACGTAGGTGAGGGCGACGGGAGGACCGTCGGACCTGACGATCCGGGTGTCGACCAGCATCGTGTCCCGCGGTCCGGGCCGCTCGGCGAGGGTCTCGAAGCTTTCGCCCGAATAGCCGCTGAAGCGGGACGCGTAGGTGGCGACGGTCAGCCGAGCAAAGGCGTCGAACAGGCGGGCGCGTTCTTCCGGGCTGGCCTTGGTCCATTGCGAGCCGGCGGCAACCCTGATCATCCGCTGGAGGTCGAGGGTTTCCTCGACGCGGGGTTCCAGCACCCGGTATCGCCCCTCGATGCCCAGCATCTCCGCCTGCTTCATCACCAAGAGCAGCGTCTGGTGGAAGCCTTCGACGGCGGTTGCCGGGCCGTTTTCGGCGCGGAGTGTCCCCGCGACCAGCACCGCGGCCAGCACTGCGGCGAAAACCGCGGCGACGAGCCTCGGGACGAAGAACATCGGCGTGGCGCGAAGCATGATCCCCGTTTCTCGATGTTTTGCCGCAGAGTAGAACCATGCGGCGGCCATGACAACGGGTGCCGGGAGGGAATGGGCCGGGAGGGAAGGGGCTACCGGTTCTGGCGCGCTTCCAGGTACTTGAGGATCTGGCTCGGCGACAGCTTCCGGCTCGCCGGCCCGGTGCGAACGAAGAAGTCCTCATCCTTGTTGTTCTTGAGGAACGCGGGGTCGTTGGATCGCGCGCACCTGATCATCACCACCTTCTCTCCGTCGATGCCGACCAGGCCGTATCGGATGAACTGCAGGTACTCGGGGCCGATGTGTTGATTTATAAGATTATCGATGTGCCGTAAGTATTTGTCTTCGTTCTGAAAGTTGTCTCTGCCAACTCCCGTGACCTTGCCGTTGTCGTCGACCCCGATGAGCAGGACGCCACCGTCGGTGTTGAGAAAACCGACCACGCCCTTCAACCAGGCCAGTTCGATCTCCTTGCCCGGCTTGTCGGTTCTCAGGTTCCAGCGCGCGGTGGATTTGAACTCCAGCCTCTCGCTCTCGCCCTTCTCGATCAGCGCCAGAACCTCACCGGCGGTCTCGTCGGTGATCAGGGTCTGCTGCAGGGTCCCCCGGGCAAGGCGTTCGTGCTCGAGCGTCAGCGCCCGTAAATGCGCGGCGTGTCTCCTCACCACGAATATCGAACCGATGAAGGCGATCAGGCCGATGACCACGATGGCGGCGGGCACCACATGGCGGGGGACGCCGATGCGCCGGAACAGTTCCTCCTCGGGCAACGCGATGCCGAGCCAAACGGTCCGGTTGTCGAGCGGAATCGCGCGGAACTCGGCCCACCACGGGGTGTTCTCCACGTCGTACTCGAAGGGTTCGGGTGAAAAGCCGTCGGTCCGTTCCCAGTTCGAAAACGCCTCGCTCACGCTCGGGATCCCAATGTCTTCGACGGGGGAAAGGATGGCCGCCTTCTCGGCGTCGGCGTCCTCGAAGCGGTCGTCGCGGGGCAGTCCCAGGATCATTCCGTCTCC
>JAUXFS010000280.1 GCA_030622775.1 Rhodospirillales bacterium
GTTCACATCGGTGAATTCCCCGGCGACGACGGAAACCGGCGCCCCCGCGGGAACGGATGGACCGGCGATCGCGTTGACAACGCCGACGCCGCCTTGCCCGGCCGCGGCCATTCCGGGCCCGGCGATAAGACCCAGGACCGGAATCAGCGCCAGACAGATCGTCCGCAGAACCGCCGACGCACTCCGGCGTTCAAGGATGAACGTCAAGGCTCGCCCCCTATTGTTTGGCGGCGGCGGCGGTGGTGAAGGCGTCGAGGGCTTTACGCAGCTTTTTGACGACCGCGTGGTCGTCGTCGATGCCGTGGCGCTCGGCCAGTTCCTTCGGGTCGACGTATGCGAGCCAAACCGTGCCCTTCGCATCCTCCCAGACGAGCACCTTCATCGGTAGATCCAGTCCGATCCGCTGATCGACCTGCATCAGCGCGGTGCCGAGCTTGGGGTTGCCGAAGATAAGAAGCTGGGTCGGCCGCAGCTCCATGCCGACGCCCCGCGCGTTCTTCGCGTGGTCGACGCGGGCCATCACCGTGATGCCCTTCGCCTTGACGATTTTCTCGAGGCGATCGAGGGTGGTCGCCACGTCGTGGTGGCTCTTCTTGGTGATCACGTCGTCGTCATCGCTCGCCGCCGCGACCGCGATGCCCGCAAAACACAGGACGAGCGCCACCGAAAGAATTTTCGTCAACCTTGCCATTGTTCCCTCCCAATTTGATGTCGACCCGACCCTAGCCGATCGCGCCGTACCGCGCCAGAGGCCGCGCGATCGATGCAACGGTCGCTGTGCTTCGACGCATGCCGGGGTTTTCCAGCGAACCGTCGACGGCGGTTGCGTCTACGCCATCAGAGCCTTGACGTGATCGGCGAGCCTTATGGCCAGGGCGACGATCGTCAGCGTCGGATTGGCGATTCCGCCCGTCGGAAAAACCGAACCGCCGGCAATGTAGAGGTTGGCGACGCCATGCATGCGACAGTCCTTGTCGACCACGCCGGTCTTCGGATCGGCGCTCATGCGGGTGCCGCCGGCGTGGTGCCAGGCGCCGGTGCCGGGGAAAGTGGAAAGATCGTCGGACAACACCCAGTCGTCGATCCTTAGCCGTCCGACTCCCGCCCGGCCCAATTCCTCGCCGATGATTTCCATACTGCGGCGAAGGCTGTACTTGTCGAGCGACGTGAGCCGCCAGTCCAAGTTGACACGATTGAGGCCCAGGGCATCGCGCTCCGGTCCGAGTAAGACACGGCTGTCGGGGTTGGGGACTTGTTCATACTCCGTGTTGATCGTGATTCCCGGCGTGTCACCGTATTTGTTGGCAAGGTCCGTGACCAGTCCATCGAAGTCCCGAATGATGTCGCCCACGTGCCCCAAGAGATCATGGGGAAACTCGGCATTGCGAAGCCGCCTGAAGATCGAACGCACGGCGCTGTATCCCTTGCCCCGCACCCAGTTACCTTCCAAGTCGGCGGGGTAAAGAAGAGCCCTGAATCTGGCGATCCGCTCCTTCTCGATACACTCTTCGGTGAGAATCAGGTGCGCGGTCGTCTTGCCCAGGGCGGCGGCCGGGGTGGCGGTCAGATTGTCCGGAGTGGACAAGAGGATGACACCCGCATCCATTTGCGGATGGTTCATGTAGAACCGGCCGACGAGATCGTACCCGTTTCCCAGCCCGGTAACCTGCACCTTGTCGGCGGAGAGCAAGGTGCGCACCGTTTCGATCGCACCCGCGGCGAGAATGTAGAGCTTCGCCCCGACCCAGAATTGGTTTCCGTCGAGGCAGGCGACGCGCAGACGGGTGGCGAGGCTCGCCGGGTCGTTGGTTTCGATGTCGGTTACGTTGGCGTGCAGGTAGGTGCTGATATTGGGCGCCCGGATCAACTCGTCACGATAGAGCCGCCCGAATCTTGTCGGGGGACTTTTGTGCCAGATCGCCGGAGCCAACCGACGCCCCATGAACGGCAGCCGATAGAACGCCGGAATTTCATCCATATAGGAGGCCACGTCCCAGGTGACGTCTCTGATCTCGATGACGTGTAGAGCGCGTTCGTAAAATGGATCGAGGTCCGCCCGCGTGATCGGCCAGCCGCTATAGGGGATCCAAGGTCGTTGTTCGAAGTCCGAAGGGTCGAATGGCCGGCTGGAACCTCCCCAATGATTGGTCGAGCCGCCGAAGTAGCGCAGGCGGGCAACATCCAAGTCGTGGTCGGGCAATCCCACGAGCTTTCCCTCATATAGCGATTGCGTTCTTTCGTCGAACTCCAGGCCGCCGCTTTCGATCAGGCATACCTTGAACGACTGGCCGATAAATTCGCGGGCCATGGTAATCCCGGCGGCACCCGCGCCGACGATGCAGACGTCGGCCTCGACGACGGTGTCCCGCGGAATCTGTCGCGCATCCAGGATCACGCTCCGTCTCCCGTTTGCCGCACGCCTTCAGGGACTTCGCAAGCGCCGTGTTCGACACGATGTCCGTAAGCTGAAATGAGGCCCGCATATTCGTCCGCCAAAGCTTGGCAACAGCGGCCATCGGCAGCGCGGATCACGTCACTCGTCATATCGAACACATCGCCCTCGTCCGGCTTTCCAAGACCCTGGACCGATCCCAAAACCCGATCCATCGATTTTTATGCAATAAAAAGTTGCATTTACAACGACCACCCGTTCTCGAAGGCGCCATTTTTTGAACTCGCCAACGCCCGAGGGATACGTTATTCGAGTGCGGGAACGCCCGGAGGTTTTAGACGAGTTGGGACGCATACTACAGTATGGGGACTGGCGACAACCGAGAACGATATCCTATGAGCAAAACCGAAAAAACATCATAAACGAGGCGTTCGGCGCCATGGGTGAGCGAATTAACACAATAATAAATAGGAAGCGCGACGCGAGAGACGAACGCCTCGCAATATTGGAAAAATGATTGTATCGAGCAAAATAAATATGCAGGTTGTAACAGCCAAAAATCATTTATGGGTGCTGATCGCAATCTTCGTAGGTATCCATGGATTGTTGCTCTTACACGATTGGACGAATCCCGGGGCGCTGCTCCAGGGAGATCGGGCGATGGTTCGTATTGAGAAAATCCAGTACTTGCTGGGCCTCGAGGATCGCCAGAATGCCTTTCAGCATATATCGGTGCCGGAGATGGCTGCGGGCTCCGTTGCCGATAGGCTGATTGTCCTTGGCGACGCCGGGGACTACGTCTTGGATGCGGCGCTCTTCGCCGTCGGAGGCGGCATCGCCGTTATCGGTTTTCAGCTTGTTCTGGCGTTGATCGCGGTCATTTTGGTTTATCGGTTGGCCGTCTTGCTGGGTCAGCCGCGCCAATACGCCTTCGTCGCCGCGACCGTTTATATCCTGCTCCCGGGCAGTCTGATGCAGCCGCATACGCTGGTGACCGAAGCGATTTTCAATCCACTCGTCGTCATCGCCCTTTACCTGATCGTTCGTGGCGTCGAGGACGAGTTCCGCCGAGGGACCTTTGTGTTGGCCTTGGCGCTGCTTGGGGTGGCGATCTTTGTTCGTCTGCAGTTGCTGCTCTATCCGATCATGCTGGCGGTAATATTGGGCTACCACTGGCGGGACCAATGGTTCAACCGGACGGCACCGATTTTCCTGATTTGTTTCTTGCTCCCGCTGGGCTGGATGCTGTTTGTCCATGGACAGACGGGGCAGTTCTCCATGGGGGCCTCCGACCACAGTCTCGGCCGCAATTTTTTTGAAACCGCGGAGAGAATGGCGAGGATCGGCAATTATGCTTTCGATCCGTCCGCTTATCCCGGCAGGGAAATGGCGGCGTCCGCTTTCGCTTCTACCGTAGTGGAGAATTCGGGCATCTATTTCCGCCTCAAGCTCTCTGAACTGGCGAACCAATTCTTCAACCCCGGCATGCATATGTTCGCCGGCAACTATCTTGGCATTTTGGAATCGGCGCCGAACTGGACCTACTGGAAGGACCTTCGCGATCAACAGGGTCTGTTGAGCGTGATCGTCGAGATCTTTCGATGGGGCCCAGCTTTCGCCGCGGTTTTTTTCGGTGCCGCGTTGATCTGGGGCGTGTTCCTCGTGTTCGCGGTTCTTGGTTCGGTGGCCTTCGTTCGCGATTGGAGGTCGACCGGTACGTCGAAGGCGATTCTGATCGGTTA
>JAUXFS010000481.1 GCA_030622775.1 Rhodospirillales bacterium
AGAACGACATGGCTACGTCCGACTTCCACAAGAAGGCCGGGCAACGTTCGAGAGCTCGAGAACGCCATGCACCGGGCGGTGTTGCTGGCTTCCGGCGGTCAGATCGGCCCCGAAGCAATCCTGATCAATGGCTCTGCGGGGGGCGCGGGGGGCGCGGCGGGCGCGGCGGGAGGTTCGGCGGCGGCGGCCGACGGCGACCCCGGGTCGCCCGGCGACGACGACGCCGGTCTGGTCGGCCGCACCGTCGCCGATGTGGAAAGGCAACTGATCATCGACACCCTTTCCCATTGCCTCGGCAACCGCACCCACGCCTCGAACATCCTCGGCATCTCCATTCGCACGCTGCGCAACAAGCTCAGGCAGTACACCGACGAGGGTGTCTCGGTGCCCAGGCCCGGCGTGAGCGAGCACGCCGCCGCTTATGCCAACCTGCGTTGATACTAGCGGTCAAACTCTAGAACGGCGGAACACGAGGCAAGCGCAACAGTCATGTCCGAAAGCTCCACCGCGACCCCGTCCGCACCGACACCGATGACGGCAAGCATGCTCGGCCTGCGCCTCGTGGACGTGGTGAAGCGCGGCGATATCCTGCTCGCGCTCGGCGTGGTTTCGATTCTGGTGGTGCTCATCCTGCCGATGCCGCGGTGGCTCCTCGACGTCAGCCTGGCGTTTTCGGTCGCCTTCTCCGTGCTCATCCTGTTGACCGCCCTGTTCGTCGAAAAGCCGCTGGAATTCAACGTGTTTCCGACCGTGCTGCTGCTTGCGACGATGGTCCGCCTAGCGCTCAATCTGGCGTCGACCCGGCTGATCCTCAGTCACGGCCACGAAGGCCCCGGGGCCGCCGGACGGGTGATCGAAGCGTTCGGCGGCTTCGTGATGGGAAACAACTTCGTCATCGGGATCATCGTCTTCTCCATCCTGGTGATCGTCAACTTCGTGGTCATCACCAAGGGCTCCGGGCGCATCGCCGAGGTTTCCGCCCGGTTCACCCTCGACTCGATGCCCGGAAAGCAGATGGCGATCGACGCCGACCTCTCGGCGGGACTGATCGACGAGGATCAGGCGCGGGCGCGGCGCCTGGAGATCGAGGAAGAGAGCAGCTTCTACGGCGCGATGGACGGCGCCGCCAAGTTCGTCCGCGGCGACGCCATCGCCGGCCTGTTGATCACCTTCATCAACGTCATCGGCGGGATGATCATCGGCGTCGCCCAGATGGGTCTGACGTTTCCCGAAGCGGCGGACGCATACACGCGCCTCACCGTCGGCGACGGACTGATCACCCAGGTCCCGGCGCTCATCGTCTCGACCGCGGCCGGCTTGATCGTCACCAAGGGCAGCGTCAAGGGCTCCACCGAGAAGGCGCTGTTCCGTCAGCTCGGCGGCCAGCCGAAGGTGCTGGCGATGAGCTCGTTCCTGCTCGCGGCGCTGGCGGCGCTGCCGGGGATCCCACTCCTGCCGTTTCTGCTGTTGTCGCTAATCACCGGCGGGCTCGCCTGGCATGTCAACCGGGGCCACGGCCGTCGGAAGGAGGAGGAGCGTCTCGCCGTCGAAACCGCGGAAGCCGCGCCGGTGCCCGAGGAGCCGATTTCGACGGCCCTGCGCATCGACGATATCCGCTTGGAGCTGGGGTACGGATTGCTGTCGCTGATCAACGGCGACGCCGACGGCCACAGACTGACCGATCAGATCAAGGCGCTGCGCCGGCAGTTGGCGGCGGAGGTCGGCTTCGTCATGCCGAGCGTCCGTATCCAGGACAACATGCAGCTCGCCGCCAACAGCTACATCATCCGGGTCAAGGAGATCGAAGCCGGGCAAAGCGAGCTCAGGCCCACCATGCTCCTGGTCATGGACCCGCGGGGGGAAGCGATCACCCTCCCCGGCGAAAAGACCCGCGAGCCGACCTTCGGCCTGCCGGCGATATGGATCGACGCCACCAACCGCGAAGAGGCGCTGTTCCGCGGCTACACCGTGGTCGACCCGTCGACGGTGGTCACCACCCACCTGACCGAGGTGATCAAGGACAACATGGCCGACATGCTGTCCTACGCCGAGACCCGCAAGCTGCTCGACGAGATGGAAAAGGATCAGCAGAAGCTGGTCGCCGACCTGATCCCCAACCAGATCTCATACGGCGGCGTCCAGCGGGTGCTCCAGAACCTGTTGGCCGAGCGGATCTCGATCCGTGACCTGCCGACCATCCTCGAGGGCATCTCCGAGGCCTGCGGCCAGACCCGCAACATCACCATGATCACCGAACAGGTGCGTTCCAGGCTGGCGCGGCAGATCAGCACCATGAACATCAACGATCAGGGGTTCATCCCGTTGATCGCGCTCGGTCCCGAGTGGGAGCAGACGTTCGCCGAATCGCTGATCGGGGCCGGCGACGACCGCCAACTTTCGATGCAACCGAGCAAATTGCAGGAGTTCATTAACACCGTGCGTAATACATTCGAACGCCAGGCGATGGCCGGCGAGAGCCCGGTGCTGCTGACCAGCCCGGCGATCCGACCCTACGTCCGCTCCATCATCGACCGCTTTCGACCGATGTCGGTGGTGATGTCGCAGAACGAGATCTTTCCGAAAGCCCGAATCAAAACCGTCGGGCAGATATGAGGGTCTGTTGGGGAATAAGTGATGCGTTTGGTCCGAGTGCCATTGGCCCGCTGTTAGGAGCGAGGAGGAAGGACATGCCAGGCATATTCGACGACGAGCGACGCGGCAGCGGGCCAATGGCGTCGGATCCCTTTGGGACGGGGCGATTTTTCGCCAGAGCTGCGTCGCGAGCCGCTTGTGGGGCCCCCACCCCACCCCACCGCGCCGCCCGCTCCTGTCCCTGGCGAAAACCCGCTCCCGCCAAA